>NZ_JBEZLR010000183.1:0-8334 GCF_040652275.1 Streptomyces sp. NPDC048275 | reverse complement strand
CGCGTCAACGTCCTGTGGGCCCTGATCCGTGACCGACGCTGCTACCAAGTCACGCTTCCAGCTTCCGCAGCCGGTTGACAACAGCATGAGGAAGCCAGGGTGAACGCAACATCCTGGCCGCTGTGTTGAGGCAGGCGCTACTCGGCTGCCGCCTTCACAACCCAGACGCGCGTCATGATCCGGAGAAGGTCAGGGTTGATCAGCTCGACGTCGTCGGCGTGCTCGCGGTGCGCCCAGACGTCCCAGCCGGGCCCCGAGTTGCTGAGCTCGTGCCTGACGATCACGCCGTCTTCGGGGTCGTCGATCACCTCGTCGCAGGCGCGGCAGATCCGAAGGCGAGCGCTCATGCCCGATCACCGCCCGGGCGAGCCTCCGGCGCTGCGCGATGGCAGCCGCAGCCGCATCGACGGACCAGGATCAGGCCGTTCGAGTGCGGCAGCGGCACGTCTTTCGTCTGCCTGCACTCGGTGTGGAGATCTTCGTACTCCGGCCGCTGAGCGACCGCACACTCGGCCGACAGGGTCACCTCGTTACTCGCGGTCGTCGGGCTCACAGCCGCTCACCCCGGCTCGTCGCGTTGGCGAGGGCCACGCCGGACGACAGCCGCTCTGCCTGCGTGACGGGCCGCAGGGGGCCGTGTGCGTCCCACTCGCGGCCACCGCCGACCGGCTTGAGCTGCCAGTAGGGACCGACGTGATCGACGACTTCGCCGATTCTGCGTGTCGCCTCGTCGAACACGAGGTCTCCGACGTCCGGCTCGTACGCGCTCATGCGCACCCCTGCCGGAGAACGTCGGCGAGCTTGAGCGCGACGTCGGCGCGCACCCGGCCCAGGTTGATCAGATTCAGGGCGGGGGAGGCCGTGTCGGCTCCCAGGGACGGCAGGACGATCCCCGCCGCCGTCAACGCTCCACGCAGCACCTCGACCGCATCGACGGCTTCGGTCGTGCCCGACTTCTGTGCAGTGGTCATGAACTCAGCTTTGAGATGCACCAGTTGAGGGGCTAGCCGATATTCACGGATATTCTGTGGTCCCGATGACTTATGCACGGGCTTTCTCATGCGGCAGTCTGTGAGGCGTAGCCGACGAGCAAGCGGTGACGCAAAGCTGATCCGAAGGCATGCAGTGATCGAAAACCCAACGAGAAGGGCACGATCATGAGGCGACTACGCTTCAACGGCACCGGCAGTGGCGAGGGCGGCTGCCCGTCCGTGCACGAGGACTTGGACAGTGGCGAGATCATCGTCCACGGGCCGCCGCTCACCGATGCTCAGGACATCGCGCAGCTCCGGCACCTCGGAGAGGGAGAGGTACCGATCGTCGTACCTCGCGAATTGATCGTGGACTGGGGGCCCAAGGACATGATGCGCGACGCGCGGATCATCGACCTGGACGCGTTCGGGCAGCTCTTCGAGCGATTCGAGCACACGGCCTGGCGACTGGAGACCCGGCGCCGCTACGCCTCCGACGAGGCGACCGAGACCTACGCGCAGTTCGTCCGAGGCGAGACGCCGACCTGGGATCTCGACACGCCGTGGTCCGTAACGATCAAGGCGAAGACGGCGGGCGGCGCGAGCGTCGGCCGCGTGCGCCTGGTCGACGACCCGGCGACGGAGGGACAGTGCTACCTGCTCGCGCACGCCGAGAAGAACGCCGTCCTGGGCGAGGACATTCGCAACCTCTCGCGTGCCGAGGCTGATCGTCTGAGCCTTCCCGCCGAGGACTTCTGGATCTTCGACTCCCGACTGATCGCGCTCCTCCGCTTCGACGCCGACGACAACTTCAGCGACGTGGAGCTGATCACCGAACCGGCCGAGGTGATCAGGTACTCGATGGCCCGGGACGCGGCCATGCACCACGCTGTCCCGTACGAGGAGTTCGCGGCCGACATGACCTCCCGGGAGCAGTGAGCGGGACCGGTGAGCACTGACTTCCAGCAGGCACGCGCGGCTCTCGGAGAGCGTCTCCGGGAGCTGCGCGAGGCTGCTCCCGGAGGTCGGCTCACCGGCGCGGTCCTGGCCCAGCGACTGGGCTGGCCCCAGTCGAAGATCAGCAAGCTGGAGAACGGCAAGCAGACGGCCACGGCTGACGAGCTCAGTGCGTGGGCGGAAGCCACCGGCCAGCCGGAGGTGGACGGGGAACTCCTCGCCCGCCTCCGGGGACTTGAGTCCCACATCCGCTCCTGGCGGCGCCAGCTCGCCTCGGGGCACAAGGCCGTCCAAGACGCGCACAACGCGGCCCAGGCACAGGCGACGAACCTCCACGCCTGGGAGTCGTCGTGGATCGTCGGTGTGCTCCAGACCCCCGACTACGCGCGGGCGATTCTCGGCCGGTTCACCGAACTCCACGGCTCGGTGCGGGACATCGAGGAGGCCGTGCGATCCCGCATGAAGCGTCAGGAGGGCCTCTACAGCGGCGGCCGGAGGTATCACGTCCTCCTGTGGGAGCCTGTGCTGAGCGCGCTGATCTGTCCGCCGTTGGTGCTCGCCGCACAGCTCGACCGCCTCTCCGGCGCGATCGGTCTCGACACCATCGAACTCGGGATCGTGCCCATCGGCGCGTCTCTGAAGATCCCGCCTGGCGGCGGCTTCTGGGTCTACGACGAACAACAGGTCGTCGTCGAGAACTGGCACGCCGAACTCTGGCTCGACGACGCCGACAGCGTCGCGACCCACCTCAAGGTCTGGCGGACTCTGCGCGAGTCGGCCGTCTTCGGTCGCGATGCTCAGAATTTGATCAGCCGTGCGCGTCGGGAACTCAACGTCACCTAGGTCCGACCGGGTCAGACCCTCCCGCTGTCAGGTGCACGCTGCGGCACGTCTGCTGAGCAGCGGAGCCCGCCAGCCGGCCCGGGTCACTGGCGCGGACCCGGGCCGACACGAACTGAGGATTCAACCGACCTGCGGCATGACCTCGGCCGCGATCAACTCCAGGTGGCCCAGGTCGTCGAGGTCGAGCATCTGCAGATACATGCGCTGAGACCCGACCGCCTGATACTGGGCGATCTTCTCGACGACTTCCGCCGGGGAGCCCGCGAGACCGTTGGCCTTCAGGTCGTCCACGTCGCGCCCGATGGCGTCGGCGCGACGTTTCACATCGAGGTCGGTCCTGCCGACACAGGCGACGAGCGCGTTCGAGTACACGAGGTCGTCGGCCTTGCGTCCGGCCTGCTCGGCCGCGGCACGCACTCGCTGGAACTGCTGCTCCGTATCCGCGAGGGAGGCGAAGGGGATGTTGAACTCGTCGGCGTACTGTGCCGCGAGCGCCGGGGTCCGCTTGGCACCGTGACCACCGATCAGGACGGGCATCTTCGGCTGCGCGGGCTTGGGAAGCGCGGGGGAGTCCTTGAGCTGGTAGAACTTCCCCGCGTAGGTGAACCGCTCGCCGACGGGCGTGGCCCAGAGGCCGGTGACGATGGCGAGTTGTTCCTCCAATCGACCGAACTTCTCCTTCGGGAACGGGATCCCGTATGCCTCGTGCTCGGCCTCGTACCAGCCGGAGCCGAGACCGAGTTCCACCCGTCCGCCCGACATCTGGTCGACCTGCGCGACCTGGATGGCCAGGACGCCCGGGAGACGGAAGGTGCCGGCCGTCATGAGGGTGCCGAGGCGGATCCGGCTCGTCTCGCGGGCGAGGCCGGCAAGAGTGATCCACGCGTCGGTGGGCCCGGGGAGCCCGTCGACGGAACCCATGTGCAAGTAGTGGTCTGAGCGGAAGAAAGCTCCGTAATTGAGGTCTTCGGCGGCCTTGGCGACGCGGAGCAGCGTCTCGTAGGTCGCCCCTTGCTGCGGTTCGGTAAAGAGTCGAAGATCCATGCATCCATCATGCACCGGTCACATCTTCCGCCCCACTTTGAACCGCTGTCCCACCAGAAACAGGCAGACGGTGTGCGGTGTGCGGTGTGCGGTGTGCGGTGTGGGGTCGTGGTGTGGGGTGCGCGGCGCGTGGTGGCCGAAGCCGCCGCGCGCCGCTGTGGTGAAAATTCCTGAGTCTGCCTGGGACGTTCGCTGTACGTTGTGCAGGCGCGCCGACGACGACAGGTCACGGTGGTGATCTTGGAGGCGCGCTTCCCGTCGCTGCGGTTGGCCGGCCCTTGGCGTGGGTGCACGCCCTGTGCACCATGCCGGACGACGCGGTAAGCCCCCGCAGCTCAGAAGACGTTTCGAGGCAGACCCACAGTGTTCCTGACGATCAGTACCACCGGTACCGCAGAGCGCCCCGCGACCGACCTCGGCTTTCTGCTGCACAAGCATCCCGACAACGCGCAGGCGTTCTCGACGTCCTACGGCACGGCGCACGTGCTGTATCCCGAGGCGTCCGCCGAGCGGTGCACGGCCGCGCTGCTGCTGGAGGTGGACGCGGTGGCGCTGGTCCGGCGGGGCAAGGGCAAGGGGCGCGGCGGCGCGCCCGACGCCGCGCTCGCGCAGTACGTCAACGACCGCCCCTACGCGGCGTCGTCCCTGCTCGCCGTGGCGCTGAGCGGCGTGTTCTCCAGCGCGATGAAGGGCCAGTGCACCGCGAAACCCGAACTGCCCGCGCGGCCGCTCCCGCTCCGTATCGAGGTACCCGCACTGCCCGCACGGGGCGGCGCGGATCTCGTACGAACGCTCTTCGAGCCGCTCGGCTGGACGGTGACCGTCGAGCCCGTGGCGCTGGACGCGGAGTTCCCGGAGTGGGGCGACTCGCGGTACGTACGCCTGGTACTGGAGTCGGAGCGGCTGACGCTGGCCGAGGCGCTGCGACACCTCTACGTCCTGCTTCCCGTGCTTGACGACGCCAAGCACTACTGGGTCGCGTCCGACGAGGTCGACAAGCTCCTTCGGGCGGGCGAGGGCTGGCTGGCGGACCACCCCGAGCAGAAGCTGATCACCAGCCGGTACCTCTCGCGCCGCTGGTCGCTGACCCGTGCGGCGATGGAGCGGCTGGAACTCGTACGGCTGGCCGAGGCGGACGACAGCGAGGTCGGGGAGATCGACAACGCGGTCGACGAGGAGACCGACACGGAGGACAAGCCCGTACCGCTCGCCGTGCAGCGACGGGACGCGATCCTCGCGGCGCTGCACACGTCCGGCGCGGGCCGGGTGCTCGATCTCGGGTGCGGGCAGGGGCAGTTGGTGCAGGCGCTGCTCAAGGACACCCGGTTCACCGAGATCGTCGGTGTCGATGTGTCGATGCGCGCGCTCACCATCGCCTCACGGCGGCTCAAGCTGGACCGGATGGGCGAGCGGCAGGCGGCACGGGTCAAGCTCATCCAGGGCTCGCTCGCTTACACCGACCCCCGCCTCAAGGGGTACGACGCCGCCGTGCTCAGCGAGGTCATCGAGCACCTCGACCTGCCCCGGCTGCCCGCCCTGGAGTACGCGGTGTTCGGCACCGCCCGCCCCAGGACCGTCCTCGTGACGACGCCGAACGTCGAGTACAACGTCCGCTGGGAGACCCTCCCGGCCGGACACTCCCGGCACGGCGACCACCGCTTCGAGTGGACCCGCGAGGAGTTCCAGGGCTGGGCCCACGCGGTGGCCGAACGGCACGGCTACGCGGTGGAGTTCACGCCCGTCGGCCCCGAGGACCCGGAAGTGGGACCGCCGACCCAGATGGCGACGTTTTCGATGAGCACAGCCACCGTCACCACGAAGGAGGAGAAGGCCGCATGACCAGCAACGACACCCAGGGACGCACCCTGCCCGTCACCGACCTCTCCCTCGTGGTCCTGATCGGCGCGTCCGGCTCCGGCAAGTCCACCTTCGCCCGCAAGCACTTCAAGCCGACCGAGGTCATCTCCAGCGACTTCTGCCGGGGCCTCGTCGCCGACGACGAGAACGACCAGAGCGCCAGCGGCGACGCCTTCGACGTACTCCACTACATCGCGGGCAAGCGGCTCGCGGCCGGCCGGCGAACGGTCGTGGACGCGACCAACGTCCAGCAGGAGAGCCGCCGCCAGCTGATCGAACTCGCCAAGCAGTACGACGTGTTGCCGATCGCGATCGTGCTGGACGTGCCGGAGGAGGTGTGCGCCGAGCGCAACGCCTCCCGCACCGACCGCGCCGACATGCCGCGCCGCGTGATCCAGCGCCACATCCGCGAACTGCGGCGCTCGCTCAGGCACTTGGAGCGCGAGGGATTTCGGAAGGTGCACGTCCTGCGCGGCGTGGCGGAGATCGAGAGCGCCGAGGTCCGCACCGAGAAGCGGTTCAACGACCTGACCCACCTCACCGGCCCCTTCGACATCATCGGCGACATCCACGGCTGCGCCTCGGAGCTGGAGGCGCTGCTCGGCAAGCTCGGTTACGTGGACGGCGCTCACCCCGAGGGCCGTACGGCCGTCTTCGTCGGCGACCTCGTCGACCGCGGCCCGGACACCCCCGGCGTACTGCGCCGGGTCATGTCCATGGTCGGATCAGGCAACGCCCTGTGCGTGCCGGGCAACCACGAGAACAAGCTCGGCCGCTACCTCAAGGGCCGCAAGGTCCAGCACAGTCACGGACTCGCCGAGACCATCGAGCAGTTGGCATCGGAGAGCGAGGAATTCCGGGCAGGGGTGAGGGAGTTCGTCGACGGGCTCGTCAGCCACTACGTCCTCGACGGCGGACGGCTCGTCGTCTGCCACGCCGGTCTGCCCGAGAAGTACCACGGCCGCACGTCGGGCCGGGTGCGCTCGCATGCCCTGTACGGCGACACGACCGGCGAGACGGACGAGTTCGGGCTGCCGGTGCGCTACCCGTGGGCGGAGGACTACCGGGGGCGGGCGGCAGTTGTCTACGGGCATACTCCGGTTCCGCAGGCGACCTGGTTGAACAACACCATCTGCCTCGACACAGGTGCCGTCTTCGGCGGCAAGCTCACCGCGCTGCGCTGGCCGGAGCGCGAGCTCGTCGACGTACCGGCCGAGCAGGTCTGGTACGAGCCCGCCAAGCCGCTGGCCTCCGAGGCGCCCGGTGGACACGAGGGGCGGCCGCTCGCCCTCGCGGACGTGCACGGCCGGCGGGTCGTGGAGACGCGGTACGCCGGGCGGGTGTCGGTGCGTGAGGAGAACGCGGCGGCGGCTCTGGAGGTCATGAGCCGTTTCGCGGTCGACCCGCGGCTGCTGCCCTATCTCCCGCCGACGATGGCGCCGACCGCGACGTCCCACGTGGAGGGCTACCTGGAGCACCCCGCCGAGGCGTTCGCCCAGTACCAGGAGGACGGGGTCGCCCGAGTCGTGTGCGAGGAGAAGCACATGGGCTCGCGGGCGGTGGCGCTGGTCTGCCGGGACGCGGCGGCGGCGCGTGAGAGGTTCGGTGTGGAAGGGGCCACGGGGTCGCTGTACACCCGCACCGGCCGGCCCTTCTTCGACGACGCCACGGTGACCGAGGAGATCCTCGGGCGGCTGCGGGCGGCCGTGGGGGCGGCGGGGCTGTGGGAGGAACTGGACACGGACTGGCTGCTGCTCGACGCCGAGTTGATGCCCTGGTCGCTCAAGGCGTCCGGACTGCTGCGGACGCAGTACGCCGCGGTGGGCGCCGCGTCCGGGGCCGTGTTCCCGGGGGCGCTGATCGCGCTCGAAGCGGCGGCGGCGCGGGGTGTCGACGTACAGGAACTGCTGGGCAAGCAGCGGGAGCGGGCCGCCGACGCGGCGGCGTTCACCGACGCGTACCGGCGGTACTGCTGGACGACCGAGGGCCTGGAGGGGGTGCGGCTCGCGCCTTTCCAGATCCTCGCCGTGCGGGGGCGCAGTCTGGCCGGGGTGCCGCACGACGAGCAGCTCGCGCTGATCGACCGGCTCGTCGAGCACGACGGGAGTGGGCTGCTGCAGACGACTCGGCGGTTGTTCGTGGACACGGGGGACGCGGAGTCCGTGCGGGCCGGCGTCGACTGGTGGCTGGAGATGACCGGGCGTGGGGGTGAGGGCATGGTCGTCAAGCCGGTGGGGGCGGTGGTGCGGTCCGCGCAGGGGCGGTTGGTGCAGCCCGGCATCAAGTGCCGGGGGCGGGAGTACCTGCGGATCATCTACGGTCCCGAGTACACCCGGCCCGAGAACCTCGCCCGTCTGCGGGGGCGTTTTCTGAACCACAAGCGGTCGCTTGCGCTTCGGGAGTACGCGTTGGGGCTGGAGGCGTTGGATCGGCTGGCGGAGGGGGAGCCGTTGTGGCGGGTGCATGAGGCGGTGTTCGGGGTGTTGGCGCTGGAGTCGGAGCCGGTCGACCCCCGTCTGTGAGGGTTTCTCGCCCCCGCCGCCCCTACCCGTCCCGTCCCTGGGGGCTGCCGCCCCCAGACCCCCGCTTCGGCCTGGACGGCCTCGTCCTCAAACGCCGGACGGGCTGGGTATGTCAGCCCGTCCGGCGTTTGAGGACGAGC
>NZ_JBEZLR010000182.1:0-8398 GCF_040652275.1 Streptomyces sp. NPDC048275 | reverse complement strand
CCCGACCGGCCGAAGACCCCCGTCACGACAGTCAACGAGCAACCCCTGCAAAGGTCACCCATTCGACCCAAGAACCCCAGTTCCCCTCTCGAAGAGCCAAGGGCGGAACGCACCCCTGGACAGAGAAGCCCCGGCATACAACGGACAACCACATCCAGCCCCGGCACTCACTCACACTCACCAGAAGTCACTCCTGCTCAATACACCGACAGCAGTTCCCAACCCCGGGAAATGAACACGGAGTGACCGCTTCCGAGCCGTTCGGGGAGGGCTCCATGGACGCGCGTGGGTGCGCAGGGTAGTCCAAGATCCACGTACGGCGATCGGCGTTGCCCGTTGTGGCCCAGTTAACGTCCAGGTCACCCGTAGTGCCAACGATCCAGTGTGAGCGGGGAGTTACCGCAAGCAGCCCCCCGCGACCACTGCCGAAGCGTTCGCACTCGGGGAGATCGCGCCATGTCGCGCATACGCTCTGTCGCCACTGCCGCCGCCATGAACCGCCGTACGCTTCTCGCCGCCACCGGGGCGGTGACCCTCTCCGCGGGCGTCGGCTACGCCCTGCGGCCCGACGCCGAGGCGCACGCCGCCTCGGCGGGGGAGGCGCAGTCCGCCGCCTCGGGCGAGGCGCCCGTCGCCGTCTCGCGGCAGGCACCCGCCGCGCCGCTCGCTCCGTACGAGCGCGGCACCACCCTGCAGACCGTCGCCGCCCCGCGCACCGCCTCGGGCGGGTACCAGCGGCTCGGCAACGGCCCCGCCTGGAAGCGGGTGGTGCGGGGCGACCTGGCCGCGGCCAAGTCCGGCCGGGCCGAGCGGCGCACCGCGCTCGCCTCGTTCGTGCAGTTCACCGACCTGCACCTGATCGACACCCAGCACCCGCTGCGGCTCGAGTACCTGCGCTCCGGCGCGGTGAACGCGTGGCGCCCGCAGGAGTCGCTGACCGTCCACGGTGCCGTGTCGCTCGTCGAGCGGGTCAACTCGCTGCGGGGCGCCCCCGTCACCGGTTCCCCGCTGCACTTCGTCATGACCACCGGGGACAACACGGACAACAACTCCAAGACGGAGCTGGACTGGTTCCTGAAGGTCATGAGCGGTGGCCGTATCCGCCCCAACAGCGGCGATGCGCGCCACTACGAGGGCGTCCAGAACAGCGGCCTCAAGACGTACTGGCAGCCCGACGCGGCCCTGCGCGACGCCGACAAGCAGCGCGGCTTCCCGCAGCTGCACGGTTTCCTGGCCGCCGCCATCCGCGAGCTGCAAAGCCCCGGCCTCGGGCTGCCCTGGTACTCCACGGTCGGCAACCACGACGCGATGCCGCTGGGCTGCTACCGGCACGGCGACTCTTTCCTCGCCGAGTTCGCGGTCGGCGGCAAGAAGCTGATGTCGCTGCCCGCGTCGCAGAGCGTCGACCTGCGCGCCGCCATCAAGAACGACAAGGACCCGAAGGGCACCCAGCTGCGGGACCTGCTCAAGGCCCAGGCGCGGCAGCTCCGCTCGGTCACCCCGGACGAGTCGCGCGCCCCCTTCACGCCGGCCGAGTACCTCAAGGCGCACCTCGACCCGGCGAACACCGGGCCCGGCCCGGTCGGCCACGGCTACTCGCAGGCGAACGTCGCCGCGGGCACCCAGTACTACGCCTTCCGCATCGCCGACGACATCCTCGGCATCAGCCTCGACACCACCGACCCGGGCGGCCACTACTTGGGCTCCATCGGCACGGCCCAGCTGAAGTGGCTGGACAAGACGCTGCGCGACAACGCGGACTCGTACGCGATCATCTTCAGCCACCACACCAGCAAGTCGATGACCAACCGTCGCGCCGACCCCGCCCGCCCGGCCGAGAAGCGCCACGACGGCGAGGAGGTCGTCTCCACCCTCTCCCAGTACCGCAACGTCCTGGCCTGGGTGAACGGCCACACCCACAGGAACGAGATCATCCCGCACTCCGCGCCGAACAACGGCTCCTTCTGGGAGATCAACACCGCCTCGCACGTCGACTTCCCGCACCTCGCCCGCATCATCGAGGTCGTCGACAACAAGGACGGCACGCTCTCCCTGTTCACCACCCTCATCGAGTCCGCGGCCCCCCACCGCACCGACTACTCCGACCTCACCCAAACCGGCCTCGCCGCCCTGTACCGCGAACTCTCCTACAACACCCCGGGCCGTAACCCGGAACTGAGCGGCACATCGCGCGACCGCAACACGGAGCTGGTGCTGAAGAAGGGCTGAACCCACGTCACCCCGCCTTCCACTCGCCCTCCCCCAGTACGAGATCGGGATCGAACATGACGATCACGGCAGCGATCACGAGGGCGGCGACAGGGCCGGCGAGCATGGAAAGGAGGAACGACAGCAGATCGGTGGACGACTGGGTGGCCGAAGCCTGCTGGGTGATGTGGACCGAGACGGAGGCCATCCCGGTGTAGTGCATGCCGGTCACGGCCACGCCCATCACGAGGCTTGCGCCCATGCTCGACCACAGCGAGTGAACGGAGACCGCCGCCCACAGGGCCGCGGTGGCGGCGGTGACGGCGATCAGTACGGACAGCACCACGGTCGGCGCGTCGTACTCCACGCTCCCGTGCGTCTGGACGGCGGCCATCCCGACGTAGTGCATGGCGGCCACACCCAGGCCGGTGATGACACCCGCCACGCTCAGGGTCGTCGGCGTGGCGCCCCGGTATCCGACGAGGAAGACTCCGACGGAGACGACGGCGATGGCGATGGCGAGGCTGAGCAGGGTCAACGTCGAGTCGTAGCTCACCGGCGAGCCCTCGACGCTGAAGCCGATCATGGCGACGAAGTGCATGGTCCATATGCCACAGCCGATGGATACCGCACCCAGCATCAGCCATCCGGCTCTGCGGCTTCGGTAGGTGCGCCGCAGTGACCGTGTCGTGCACCGCAGCCCGAGGGCCGCTCCCAGGCAGGCCATCAGAAAGGCCGCGATCGGGGTCACGGCTCCGTAGTGGAAATTGGAAACGGTGGCTGTCATGGGGGGCAACCCTTCGCATGGGCGACAGGCGGCAGCATCGCGCCGCTGGCGTGAGGTGCCGAGAAGTGGTGGGGTGGACGTTCATGTCCGGTTCGCGCCGACCTGGGCGCGGACTCGGCGAGTGGCTCTCCGGTCGGGAGGCCCCTCCCCGGGGGCGGAAGGGGCGGCCTGAGGTCGTCGGCTCCCCCGTGATCGCAGGATCCTGGCGGGACAGGAGGTCCAGCGGTCAGATCAAGTCACTTGGCTGACTTGTTTACAATCCAAGCACACTTTGGCGATCTTCCCTCCACATGGGGATTGTCGTTTGCAGAATCGATACACCGCCAGCTCTCCCTGCAAAGCCGATATGGACAACGGGAGTTGGTCCGTCGCCGTCACGGCGGGGGCGTTCGCGGCGCCCGCGGCAGGCAGGCCCGTGCCGCGCGCATGAGGAGGGGCCGTCGGCGGTCCGGCGGCCCCTCCTCTCCCCTCCTGGCGTTTCCCCGGTCCGTCACTACCGGGGAAGCACCACGACATACGCCGCCGGATCGCGGTCGTTCGACGCCATCAGGGCGGTGCGTACGACCGTGGCCTGCTGCTCCAGCCCGGCGCGCAGCTTGCGCGGAGTGATGTACACGACCGTGATGCCGAGCCGCTCCAGGTGCTCGCGCTTGCGGGCGTACTCCGACCAGAGGGCGTCCTCGTCCTGGCGGGGGGCGCGGGTGTCCAGCTCGACCGCCACCGCCTGCTCGGGCCAGTAGGCGTCGAGGCCGCCGAGGTGGGGGCCGCCGGGCAGGCGCAGGTCGACGTTCCACACCGGGTCGGGAAGGCCGTACTCCCGCACCATCCGGTACAGGCGGTCCTCCGCGATCACCCGGCCCTCGGCGAGGAGGGAGTCGACGGCGTCCACGACGTGCGGACGGCTCAGCAGCTTTGCCTCGGTCAACTCCCGTACCGCCGCGGCCGGTTCGCAGTGGTTGCCGCGTACCGCCTCGGTCAGCAGTCGGCGTACCGCGCCCGCGTCCTCCAGTTCCGCGACCGCGTCGGCGAGGGCGCGCGGGACGGGGGCGACCGGGACGCCGGTGACATAGCAGGGGGCGGGGAGGACGGCGGTGCGGACGATGTGGGCGCAGCCGTGCGAGCGGAGCCGGCGCAGGCGCGTCACCAGGACGTCGATCCGGTCGAGGGAGGTCAGCGGAGGCGTCGACGAGAAGCCGTGCAGGGTCAGTGCCGCCATGCCCGTGATCAGCGCGTCCGTGGAGGGCTGGGGGGCGTGCGGCTGTTCGGCGCCCGGCTGGGCGGGGATGCCGGTGGCCGGGTCGGGCAGGGGGGAGCGGGCGGCGAACAGCAGGACCGCGTGCAGGCGTTCCTCGGAGGTGGGCGGGCCGGGGTGGAGCAGGAAGACGCCGGGGAGGATCTGCTGCCAGGGGCCGCCGGGCCGGCACTGCTCGTTCGCTCCGGCGGCCGTGACGCCGTGGGCGCGCAGCTGGGCGGTGGTCAGTACGCGCCGCCGTACGTCGGAGAGGCGGCGCAGGGGGCGGGGGGAGAGCGGGGTGTTGTGATTCATGACCGGGGGTTTCCCGCGTCCGATCCGTCCCCTAACCGCTGTTACACGCCCGTCGGCAAATCCGGACAAGCTCGCCCTAAAGTACGGGCGTTCGACTGCCGAAAGGCGCTGGTCCGGATGGGGAGCGGTACGGGTTACGGCTTTCCATACCTGTATTTCGTAACCACCGTGGGACCGACGGCGTCAACGCGCTCAACGGGATCAGCGGATCCATGACGGTGGGGCACCGACGGAATCGGTGCCCCACCCGGCAGGAGCTATCCGGCCGTCGCCGCCTCGTCACACGCCTGTGCCCGCAGGGCCCGAGCCAGATCGTCCCGCGCCTCCAGTACCAGTCGGCGCAGCGCCGGGGCCGCGTTCTCGTGGGCCGTCAGCCACGTGTCCGTCGCGTCCAGCGTCGCCCGGGGGTCCTGGAGGGACGGGAACAGGCCCTTCACCACGTCCATGCCGATCTGGATGGAGCGGTCGGCCCAGACGCGTTCGATCGCGGCGAAGTACTTCGCGGCGTACGGCGCGAGCAGCTCCCGCTGGGACGGCTGGACGAAGCCCGCGATCGTCGCCTCGACGAGGGCGTTGGAGAGCGCGTCGGACTCCACGACCGCCGCCCAGGCCTGTGCCTTGACCGCCGTCGACGGGCGGGCGGCGAGAGCGCGGACCTGATGGCGCTTGCCGGAGGCCGTGTCGTCACGGGCGAGTTCGGCGGCCAGCGTGGACTCGTCCGCGACGCCGCGCGCGGCCAGCGGTTCAAGGAACGCCCAGCGCAGTTCCTGGTCGACGTCCAGGCCGTCGATCTTCGCGGTGCCTTCCAACAGGCCCCGGAGAAGTTGGAGATCGGCCTCTTCGGAGGCGACCGTCGCGAAGAAGCGGGCCCAGGCGAGCTGGTGCTGGCCGGCGGGCTCGGCGAGCCGCAGTTCCTTCAGGGCACCCTGGGCGAGGAGCCGCCCGCCCTCGGTGCGCCAGTCGGGCGCCGCGTAGTGGGTGAGCGCCGTGTAGACCCAGGCGTGCAGCATCTGGAGCACACCGATGTCGGACTCGCGGCCCGCGAAACGCAGCACCAGGTCCACGAAGTCCCGCGCCGGCATCAGCGCGTCCCGGGTGAGGTTCCACAGCGCCGACCAGCACAGGGCGCGGGCCAGCGGGTCGGTGATGTCGCCGAGCCGGTCCCGGAGTGTGGCCAGCGAGTTCTCGTCGAAGCGGATCTTGCAGTACGTCAGGTCGTCGTCGTTGACGAGGACCAGCTCGGGGGCGTCGGCGCCGACCAGCTCACCGACCACCGTGCGCGGGCCGTCGACGTCCACCTCGGCGCGTGCGTACCGCTCCAGGGCGCCGCCGGGCGAGCGCCGGTACAGACCCACCGCCACGCGGTGCGGGCGCATTTCGGGGTGGGACTCCGGCGCCTCCTGCAGCACGGCCAGCTCGGTGACGCGGCCCTCCGCGCTCAGGATCACCTGCGGAGTGAGGGAGTTGACCCCGGCCGTCTGCAGCCAGGCCCGCGACCAGGTCGCCAGGTCGCGGCCGCTCGTCTCCTCCAGGACGGAGAGGAGATCGCCGAGACGCGTGTTGCCGTACGCGTTCCGCTTGAAGTAACGGCGGGCGCCTTCGAGGAACGCGTCGCGGCCGACGTACGCCACCAACTGCTTCAGTACGGACGCGCCCTTGGCGTACGTGATGCCGTCGAAGTTGAGCTTGGCGTCCTCGAGGTCGTGGATGTCGGCCGTGATCGGGTGGGTGGAGGGGAGCTGGTCGGCGCGGTACGCCCAGGCCTTGCGGCGGTTGGCGAAGGTGATCCAGCCGTCCTTGAAGCGGGTCGCCTCCACCAGCGAGAACGCGCCCATGAAGTCGGCGAAGGACTCCTTGAGCCACAGGTCGTCCCACCACTCCATGGTGACGAGGTCGCCGAACCACATGTGCGCCATCTCGTGCAGGATGACGTTCGCCCGGCCCTCGTACGCCGTCTGCGTGACCTTCCCGCGGAAGATGTACTCCTCGCGGAAGGTGACCAGCCCGGGGTTCTCCATCGCGCCGAGGTTGTACTCGGGCACGAACGCCTGGTCGTACTTCCCGAACGGGTACGGGTAGTCGAAGTGGTCGTGGAAGAAGTCCAGCCCCTGCTTCGTCACCAGGAACACGTCGTCGGCGTCGAAGTGCGGGGCGAGGCCCTTGCGGCACATCGCGCCGAGCGGGATCTCCAGCGTCGTACCGTCGTCGAAGGTGCGGGAGTAGCGGTCCGTGACGTAGTGGTACGGGCCCGCGGCGAACGCCGTAATGTACGTCGAGATCGGCTTCGTCTCGGCGAACCGCCATACGCCGTCGCCGAGTTCACCGGCGCCGTTGCTCCAGACGACCCACCCCTCGGGCGCCCGCACCTCGAACCGGAAGGGCGCCTTGAGGTCCGGCTGCTCGAAGTTCGCGAACACGCGCCGGGAGTCGGCGGGCTCGTACTGGGTGTAGAGGTAGACCTCGCCGTCCTCGGGGTCGACGAAGCGGTGCATGCCCTCGCCGGTGCGGGAGTAGGCGCACTGCGCGTCGACGACCAGCTCGTTGTCGGCCTGGAGGTCTTCGAGCTGGACGCGTGTTCCGTCGAAGACGGCGCCGGGATCGAGGTCCCTGCCGTTGAGTGAGACCGAGGTGACGCTCGGTGCGATCAGGTCGGCGAAGGTCGCCGCGCCGGGCTCGGCGCAGCGGAAACGGATCGTGGTCACCGAGCGGAAGGTGCGCGGCTCGGCCTCGGTGTCCCCCACGGCGGATCGCAGGTCGAGGGACACCTCGTACCCGTCCACGGACAGCAGGGCCGCCCGCTCCTGGGCCTCGTCGCGGGACAGATTCTCACCGGGCACGTGCGGCACTCCTTCGGGGTGTCATGGCGATACGTGGACAGGGCCGATCCTGCCATGGGCCCCTGACGCCGGACAGCGGGAACGGGGGCGCACACCGGGAATGGGGCGGGCGACCGCCGGTGTTGGCTGGAGGAAAGACCACCTTCCGAGGAGCGACATGCCCGAGACGACCTCTGCCAAGACCCCCGTCGACTTCTGGTTCGACCCGCTGTGCCCCTGGGCCTGGATGACCTCGCGCTGGGTTCTGGAAGTGGAGAAGGTCCGGGACATCGAGGTCCGCTGGCACATCATGAGCCTCGCCGTGCTGAACGAGCCCAAGCTGGACGAGCTGCCCGAGGAGTACCGCGAGATGCTGGCCACCACCGCGTGGCAGCCGATCCGCGTCGTGACCGCCGCCTGGCAGAAGCACGGCGATGACGTCCTCGGCCCGCTCTACACCGCGCTCGGCACCCGCTTCCACAACGACGGCCAGGGCCCGACCCGCGAGGCGATCGTGGCGGCCCTCGACGAGGTCGGCCTTCCCGCCGACCTGATCGACTACGCCGACCAGGAGGACTTCGAGTTCGACTCCGAGCTGCGCGCCTCCCACAAGGAGGGCATCGAGAAGGTCGGCCAGGACGTCGGCACGCCGGTGATCGCGGTCCCGGGCGCCGACGGCGAGCAGGTCGGCTTCTTCGGCCCGGTCGTCACCCCGGCCCCGCAGGGTGAGGCGGCCGGCAGGCTCTGGGACGGCACGCTGCTCGTGGCCTCGACCCCGGGCTTCTACGAGATCAAGCGGACGCGGACGGCGGGGCCGGACTTCAGCAACCTCTAGAAGACCGATGAAGATCTTGCTCCGGCCGCCCGGCTCGCCTCGAATTGCCGGTAAATGTCAATCGCCATGAACTGGTGCAAGCCGGGCGCGATTCCAAGATCTTCAGGACACTCCTAGTGTCCTGAGTCTTAGGAAAGCCGTAGAAGTATGCTGGGCTCATGGCGCGTATGGGTCGGCCGACGGTCGAAGTGGTCCTGACGGATGAT
>NZ_JBEZLR010000181.1:0-9362 GCF_040652275.1 Streptomyces sp. NPDC048275 | reverse complement strand
CGGGGTCGCGGTCCCTGGCCGGGGTGTCCTCGAACGTGTCCGGGACGGGCTCGTTGACGATCATGTGGTGGGTGACCCTCCGATCTGCGGTGAGGACGGTCGCAGGACGGTGAAAATGTGCGCGGGCCTACGCCCTGGCTCGAGGCGCACATAGTTGGTCCTGCCCCAGTAGTAGGTCTCGCCGGTGAGCTCGTCGCGCACCGGCACGGACTCATGCCATTCCAGGCCGAGTTGTGGCATGTCCAACGAGACCGTGGCTTCCTGGGTGTGGTGGGGGTCGAGGTTGACCACCACCACAACCGTGTTCGAACCGCGTGCGTCCGAGGCGGACTTCGAGTAGGCGATCACCGCCTCCTTGTCCGTGTGGTGGAAGTGGAGATCGCGCAACTGCCGCAGCGCCGGACTGCGCCGCCTGATCGCGTTGAGCTCACCCATCAATGGCGCGATGCTACGACCGTCATGCTCCGCCGACTCCCAGTCACGCGGACGCAGTTGGTACTTCTCGGAGTTGAGGTATTCTTCGCTGCCCTTGCGCAGCGGGGCGTTCTCGCAGAGCTCGAAACCGCTGTAGACGCCCCACGTCGGTGACAGCGTCGCGGCGAGCACCGCCCGCAGTTCGAAGGCCGGACGCCCGCCCTGCTGAAGAAACTCGTGCAGGATGTCCGGGGTGTTGACGAAGAAGTTGGGGCGCATGAAGGCCGCCGTCTCCCCCGACAGCTCGGTGAGGTACTCGGTCAGCTCCTCCTTGGTGTTGCGCCAGGTGAAGTACGTGTACGACTGCTGGAAGCCGATCGCGCCGAGCGTGTGCATCATCGCGGGCCGGGTGAACGCCTCGGCCAGGAAGATCACGTCCGGGTCGGTGCGGTTGACGTCCGCGATGACCTGCTCCCAGAAGGCGACCGGCTTGGTGTGCGGGTTGTCGACGCGGAAGATCCGGACGCCGTGGCTCATCCAGTGCCGCAGCACCCGCAGCGTCTCCCGGACCAGGCCCGGCATGTCCTTGTCGAAGGCGATCGGGTAGATGTCCTGGTACTTCTTCGGCGGGTTCTCCGCGTACGCGATCGTCCCGTCCGCCCGGTGATGGAACCACTCCGGGTGCTTCTGCACCCAGGGATGGTCGGGGGAGCACTGGAGCGCGAAGTCGAGGGCGATCTCCAGACCCTCGCGCTCCGCCCGGCGTACGAACGCGTCGAAGTCGTCGATCGTGCCGAGATCCGGGTGGATCGCGTCGTGCCCGCCCTGCGGGGAGCCGATCGCCCAGGGCACACCGACGTCGTACGGGCCCGCGGAGAGCGTGTTGTCGGGGCCCTTGCGGTAGGTGGTGCCGATGGGGTGGATCGGTGGCAGATAGACGACGTCGAAGCCCATCGCGGCGATGGCGGGCAGACGTTCGGCGGCGGTACGGAACGTGCCGTGGACCGGCGGGTCGAGCCGTCCGCTCTCTGAGCGCGGGAAGAACTCGTACCACGCGCCGTACAGGGCACGCTCGCGCTCCACGAGCAGGGACAACGGCTCGGAGGAGGTCACGAGTTCGCGCAGCGGATGGCGGGCGAGGACCCGGTCCACGTCGGGGGTGCGGGCGGCGGCGAGGCGGGACGAGGCCGGACGGTCGAGGTCGCGCAGCGCGTCGACGGCGGCGAGGACGACGTCCCTTGCGCCGCTGCTCTTCGGGACTCCGGCGGCGGCCCGTTCGTACAGCCGCGCGCCCTCCTCCAGGACCAGTTCCGTGTCGATGCCCGCCGGGATCTTGATCCCCGCGTGGTGGCGCCAGGTGGCGACCGGATCGCTCCACGCCTCCACCGTGTACGTCCACAGACCCGGCTCCCCGGCGGACACCCGGGCACCCCAGCGGTCGGTGCCCGGGGCCAGTTCGCGCATCGGGGTCCAGGGGCCAGGGCGGCCCTCCGGGTCGTGCAGGACGACGTTGGCGGCGACCGCGTCGTGACCCTCGCGGAAGACGGTGGCCGAGACTTCGAAGGCCTCGCCGACGACCGCCTTGGCGGGCCGGCTGCCTCCGAGGACGACGGGGCGTACGTCGAGGACGGGTATGCGTCCGACGGCGCCACCGGGTTCGGTGGAGGATTTCTCCGGGGTGCGAGGGCCGGCGTCGACCCCGCGTATGGGGGGTGTGGTGGAGGTGGTCGTCGGGGGTGGCGACGTGTGGTGCGTGGCGGGCATGACCGCTCCTGTCCGCGTCAACGTGGGTGGGCGGATGACGGTGTGGGGAGGTGGGGCCTGCGGGCGTACCGAAGGAGCCTTCCCACCCTATTCGGGTGGGCAATCCGGCACTTTGTTAACTACTCGCGCGTATGTCTACACACAAGACCGGCCTCGTCCGGTGAGGGCGAGGCCGGTCTTGTGCCCTGCGGTTCTCCAGGGACGGTCGACCCGCGGCTCGTCAGGTCTCTCTAGGGATTGTTGACCTGAAGCAGCCTGTTCGGGGAGCCGAGCCCCGCGCCGATGACCTTCCCCGGCACCGCCCGCTGCACGAGCGCCTTGCCCACCTGGGCCGGGGTCGCCTTGCGATGGTCGGCCAGATAGAGCGCGGCCGCGCCCGCGACGTGCGGGCTCGCCATCGACGTACCGGAGTAGGTCGCCTTCCCGGTGTTGCTCACATTCGAGGCCGAGGTGATCGCCACGCCGGGTGCGAACAGGTCGAGCGAGGAACCGAAGTTCGAGAAGCTCGCCCGGGCGTCCGCCTTGTCGCTCGCGCCGACGGTGAGGGCCTGTTTGACGCGGGCCGGGGAGTAGAGACCGGCCGGAAGCCCGTCGTTGCCCGCCGCGATCGCGTACGTCACCCCGGAGGCGATGGAGTTGCGTACGGCGGCGTCCAACTGGGCGTTCGCGTACCCGCCCAGGCTCACGTTGGCCACCGCGGGCTTGTGCGCGTGCTTGGTCACCCAGTCGATGCCCGCGATGACCTGCGCGGTGGTGCCGGAGCCGGCGTTGTCGAGGACGCGGACGGCGACGACCTTGGCCTTCTTGGCGACGCCGTACGTGGTGCCCGCGATGGTGCCGGCGACATGCGTGCCGTGACCGTTGCCGTCCCCCGCGAACTTGTCGCCCCCGACGAAGTCCCAGCCGTAGCTCGCCCGGCCGCCGAAGTCCTTGTGCGTGATCCGGATGCCGGTGTCGATGACATACGCGGTCACGCCCTTGCCCGCCGATTCGGGCCAGGTGTAGCCCTTGTCGAGCGGCAGGTTCGGCTGGTCGATCCGGTCCAGGCCCCAGGTCGGCGGGTTGTTCTGGTGGTGGTCGAGCGTCACCCGGGTGTCCTGGACGACCGAGGCCACGCGGGAGTCCGCCGCGAGCCGCCGGGCCTGGTTCTCATTGACCTTCACCGCATAGCCGTTGAGCGCCGTGCTGTAGGTCTGGCTGATTTTCGCCCCGTACTTCTCGGCGATGCTCTTCCCCGCCGCCGACGGAGCTTTCGTTCCCCCCTTGAGTGTCACGAGGTAGCTTCCGCTGACGGAACCGGGGGCACCGGCGCCGAGTATCTGCCCCTGCGGGGCGGCGTGCGCGGGTGGCGGGATGGCCGAAAGTACCGCGACCGTCGTGACCGCGGTGACGCATCCTGCCCAGCGCAGACGCCTCTGTCTCGTCTGTGCCATGACGTGAGTTCCCCTCCTCGACTCGGCGTACGGAGGCCGGAGTCAAGCGGTGCGGACCGGTCCGTACCGGGTCCGTACCGTGCTCGTACCGCGCCCGCACCGTGCTCGGCCGTACGCCACTTGGCAGCCTCTCGTGCGGTGTGAAGTGCCACAAGACCGCCCATGAGGGCGGAATCGGCCATATCGGCCGTGGCGTACACGTGAAGGTTGCGGCGAATTTCCGCCGCAGTCACCGGGGCGGGAGACTCGGCCCACCCGCGCCGGAGTTCTTCGATGCGCCGTGTTGCGGAGGCAGCCTCGCCGCTAACGTCGTGGGTGACGAAGGGCGCACAAGGGCGTGCGTCCCTCAGCCGCGTACGTGGTGCTGCGTACGTCTTGCCGCTGTTTACGACCCGCCGCTTACGTCCCGCTGCTTACGTCCCGCTGCTTACGTCCTGCTGTTCACGCCCTTCGTGAAGGTGGAACTCGTGAAGGCAATCCGCAGATTCACCGTCCGGCCCGTACTCCCCGAAGTCCTTCACCCGCTCAGCGACCTGGCGCGCAATCTGCGCTGGTCCTGGCATGCCGAGACCCGTGACCTC
This sequence comes from Streptomyces sp. NPDC048275, assembly GCF_040652275.1. Lineage (NCBI taxonomy): Bacteria > Bacillati > Actinomycetota > Actinomycetes > Kitasatosporales > Streptomycetaceae > Streptomyces > Streptomyces sp. NPDC048275. Next base: position 5,170 of record NZ_JBEZLR010000181.1, on the reverse strand, counting down.
TTCCAGTCCGTCGACCCCGAACGCTGGGCCGCGGCGGACGGTGACCCCGTACGCCTGCTCGGCAGCGTGTCGTCCCGGCGCCTGGCCGAGCTCGCCGAGGACCGCCGCTTCCTGCGCCGCCTCGCCGCGGCCGCCGACGACCTGCGCGACTATGTGACGGGCGAGCGCTGGTACCAGACCCAGCCGTCCGAACTCCCCGCTGCCATCGCCTACTTCTCGCCCGAGTTCGGCATCACGGCCGCGCTGCCCCAGTACTCCGGGGGCCTCGGCATCCTCGCCGGCGACCATCTCAAAGCCGCCAGCGACCTGGGCGTACCGCTCATCGGCGTGGGACTGCTGTACCGGCACGGCTATTTCCGTCAGTCGCTGTCCCGGGACGGCTGGCAGCAGGAGCACTATCCGGTCCTCGACCCGAACGAACTCCCGCTCGTTCCCCTGCGCGAGAGCGACGGCACCCCGGCCCAGGTCTCGCTGGCCCTGCCCGGCACACGCGCGCTGCGGGCCCGGGTCTGGCTGGCCCAGGTCGGCCGGGTGCCCCTGCTCATGCTCGACTCCGACGTCGAGGAGAACGACCTCGGCGAACGCGGGGTGACCGACCGGCTGTACGGCGGCGGCAGTGAACACCGGCTGCTCCAGGAGATGCTGCTGGGCATCGGCGGGGTGCGCGCGGTACGGACGTACTGCCGTCTCACCGGCCATGCGCAGCCCGAGGTGTTCCATACGAACGAAGGGCACGCGGGTTTCCTGGGCCTGGAGCGGATCGCCGAACTGGCCGCCGAGGGACTGGACTTCGAGGCGGCGCTCGAAGCGGTGCGGGCCGGAACCGTCTTCACCACCCACACCCCCGTCCCCGCCGGAATCGACCGCTTCGACCGGGAACTGGTGGCCCACCACTTCGGCGCCGACGCGGAACTCCCGCGCATCGACGTCGAACGGATCCTCGGCCTCGGCATGGAGACCTACCCCGGCGGCGAGCCGAACCTCTTCAACATGGCGGTGATGGGGCTCAGGCTGGGACAGCGTGCGAACGGCGTCTCGCTCCTCCACGGCCAGGTCAGCCGCGAGATGTTCTCGGGCCTGTGGCCGGGCTTCGACCCCGACGAGGTCCCGATCACCTCGGTGACGAACGGCGTGCACGCGCCGACCTGGGTGGCACCGGAGGTCTTCCGCCTCGGCGCCCGCCAGATCGGCGCCCAGCGCACCGAGGACGCGATGACGGTCGGCGGCTCGGACCGCTGGGACGCGGTGGCGGACATCGCGGACCAGGAGATCTGGGATCTGCGCCGGGTGCTGCGGGAGCAGCTGGTGCTGGAGGTACGGGAACGGCTGGCGGCTTCCTGGCGCCAGCGCGGTGCCGGGACGGCCGAACTCGGCTGGATCGACGGGGTGTTGGACCCGGACGTCCTGACGATCGGTTTCGCGCGCCGCGTCCCCTCGTACAAACGCCTGACCCTGATGCTGCGGGACCGCGACCGCCTGATGGACCTCCTCCTGCACCCGGACCGCCCCCTCCAGATCGTCGTGGCGGGCAAGGCCCACCCCGCCGACGACGGCGGCAAACGCCTGATCCAGGAACTGGTCCGCTTCGCGGACGACCCGCGCGTACGCCACCGCATCGTCTTCCTCCCCGACTACGGCATGGCGATGGCGCAGAAGCTGTACCCCGGCTGCGACATCTGGCTGAACAACCCCCTGCGCCCCCTGGAGGCCTGCGGTACGTCCGGCATGAAGGCGGCGCTGAACGGCTGTCTCAACTTGTCTGTCCTGGACGGCTGGTGGGACGAGTGGTTCCGGCCCGACTTCGGCTGGGCGATCCCCACGGCGGACGGCACGGCCACGGACGACGACCGCCGCGACGACCTGGAGGCGGCGGCGCTGTACGAACTACTCGAACAGCGCGTCGCCCCCCGCTTCTACGAGCAGGGCCAGGGCGGACTCCCCGACCGCTGGATCGAGATGGTCCGCCAGACCCTGACCCACCTCGGCCCGAAGGTGCTGGCCGGCCGGATGGTCCGCGAATACGTGGAACGCCTGTACGCCCCCGCGGCCCGCGCCCACCGCTCCCTCTCCCCGGACACGGCCCGCGAACTGGCCACCTGGAAGTCCCGCGTCCGGGCCTCCTGGCCGCAGGTCACCGTCGACCACGTCGAGGCCTCCGCCGCCACGACCACCGCCGAACTCGGCACCACCCTCTCCCTGCGCGTCCGCGTCGCCCTCGCCGACCTCGCCCCCGACGACGTCGAGGTCCAGGCCGTCTCCGGCCGCGTCGACTCCCAGGACCGCATCACCGACGCGACCTACGTCCCACTGAAACCGGCGGGCGGCCCCGACCTGGAGGGCCGCTGGGTCTACGAGGGCCCACTGCCCCTGGACCGGACCGGGCCCTACGGCTACACGGTCCGCATCCTGCCCACGCACCGGCTGCTGGCGTCGAGCGCGGAGGTGGGGTTGGTGGCGATTCCTTCGGAGGAGGTGGGGGAGGGGGCTGGGGTGCTGATGCGCTGACGCCGACTCGCGATCTGCGGGTCTCGGGGTTGCGGGGTGGCGGGGTCAACCTTGGTTGCCGTGCCAGCCGACAAGTCGGCGGTGCTGGCGTGGAAGCCGGGCGGCGGCTCGCCCCGGCCCGTCTGGCACGCGCTCGGCTTCCTTGTCCTCGCCTCGGTCCAGGTCGTGCTCGGCATCGCGCACATACCGTCGGTCCATCTCCCCCTGGGCGTCCTGATGTTCGGACTGAGCGTGCTGGCGCTGGCGCGGCGCTGAAGTCCGATACGGGGGCGCATCGGGATCAACTGGGGCCTGTCTGGCGGATCAGGCCGCGTCAGGGGGCCTGCTCGCCTTTTGCGCGGGTGAGCGAGGGCTGGCGCGTCGAGTTGGACGCGAAGGGGGGCGACAACGCGGAGCGTGGGCAACCGACGGCAACGCCGCAGAAAATGGGCTCTCCCCTGCTCGGGCGAAGCCGAGAGCTTGGGGAAGTGGCAGGGCCCGCGACCGCGGCAAGCTCCGCCGTAGCCCTAAGAACTCCTAACGAAATGAGTGGCGCAGAACGCTAGGCTCAGGTGGTCATGAGTCAGAGTGGTTCGCAAGCAGCAGCATTCTTCCGAGACGTCCTCCAGAGCGGAGTCGTCTGGCTTGTGCGGGATGACGAGGGGAGCCCGGCTCCCCTCGCGACTGACGGCACCCGGAGTCTTCCCTACTGGTCGACATCCGCCCGCGCCGCGCGGGCAGCGAAGATCTGGGGGAATGGGCTACGGGTTGAATCCATGCCTCTGGATGCCTGGCGCGACAGCGAACTGCCTGCTGCCTCCAGTGAAGGACTCATGATCGGCGTCAACTGGAGCGGACCCCGTCTCGTCGGGTGGAGTTTCACTCCGGTCGACGTCCTCAGACGACTCGCGGCCGCCGCCTAGCTCTCGCACTCGCTCGGCAGAGCGCGCAGTCGCCGCCAGCAGATGAGTGCGCATCCGAGCGTGAGGAATGCTTCGCGGATCTCCCAGCGGATCCGCAGGCGGCGGAACCAGTGCAGGTGGGCGAACGCGCGCTCCACGACCCAGCGTTGGGCGCCCAGGTCGGAGCCGTGCTCGGTGCCCCGGCGGGCGATCAGCGGCTTCACGCCAAGGTTCCAGACCAGACGGCGGTACTTGTCGTGGTCGTAGCCGCGGTCGCCCAGCACCACGTCCGGGCGGCGCCGGGGCCGGCCGCGCTTGCCCCGCACCGGCGGTACTGCCTGAAGACGGTTGGCAGACGGGGCCGTGGAGTCGAAGGCGCCCGAGGCGAGCCGGGGGCCGCTGACCGAGGCTCAGTTGACCGATGCGCTCCCGGTAGGCTCCGATCTTCCCGGCTTCACCGCAGAGCCGCAGAGCGCTCCCTTGCTGGAGGCCCAGGACATCGTGACAACCGGCAAGCTGGCCTGTCGTCCGCTCTCGGACATGATGAGCGTGCGCCCCCGGCATCCACGCCAGGCCATGGTCTGGGCCACGCTCCGACCGGACGGGGCTCCGTCGGCTGCCACACCCGGCAGCGTGACTCTCACGAGTCACCGGGGTAACGGTGCGCCGGCATGGATGGCCGAGCTCAAGAAGGCTGTGGCCAACTGCACCAGTTTCACTGCCACGTCACGGCGCGGCTGGACCTACCGGTTCACCGTCACAAGCCTTCCCCAGGTGCGGGTGGGTGACGACGCGGTTAGTTACCTGATCACGAATGTCATGGCCCCGCGTGGGGAGGGCAACGTCATGACGGTCGTCCGCACCGGCAGCACCTTCGCCACCTATCTCCTGCCCCCGCAGGATGGAGAAGCGCGCCCTGTGGCGGAATCCGTTGCCCATCGCCAGCACATGAGGATCCAGACCGTCGGGGAGTAGCGCGGGAGTCGAAGCAACGTCTCGAGTGCATCCCCTACTCGGCCTCACATGATCACGCACCGGTGCCGGCGAGGCGGAGGGCACCGATGGCGAGGTTGCGCCAGGTCGCCATGGCGCGGGGTGCGTTGCCGGTCCGGAGCTGCGAGGCGTCTTCGGCGAAGGTGGTGTCTCTCATGTGGTGCAGGGCCTCGATCTGCCAGTGCGAGCGGATCATGTTCGCGAGCTGAGCGGGAGTGGCCTGCCCGGCGGCCAGGCTGGTGACGGCGTAGACGGTCTTGATACTGACCTTGCCGTTCTTGCGGTGCAGGCAGCGGCGCTCGAGCTGGACGGCCTGGCGGGATTTCTGCACAGAGGTGCGGTGGCGCACGCGCGTGCGAGTTGCAGCTAACTCGTAATCGACTAAGGTTGCATATGTGGCGCTCATGTGAATCAGGGGACTCACATTCGGGTCGGCGCCAAATTTCCCGTGTCGCTTCTATTTCCCATGCCAACCGCCTCGGTAAACGGCGTCCTCAAAAGTTCCCACGAGCGGACTGCCGCCGACGCCAGAGTGCGGCACGGAGACCATGCGGCAGGAAAAGTTCGATCACTCCTGAGCTGGGAGCATGAAATGGGAAACATAAAGAAGGGAGGGGTCATGATCAGAAAGGCAATCGCTTTAGGCCTGTGTACTGCCGCTGTGAGGGCTGTCGTGGCAGTGGCTCCGCCTGCGATGCAATGCCACGTAGTTAGGAAACGGCGAGGATTTTGATGTTGGGCGGGTCAAGGTGGTGAGTGGTGGATTCGGTGGGTTGTTTCTTTCTGTAGGC
>NZ_JBEZLR010000180.1:0-9430 GCF_040652275.1 Streptomyces sp. NPDC048275 | reverse complement strand
ACCGTCGGCGACATGTCCTGCACCGGCGCCGTCGACTCGGACGCGACCACGCTGGACGCCGTCATCACCGAGATCGCCACGTCGCGGCTCACCGAACGGGGCGCCACCCGCGCCGACGACAAGATGTCCGAGGCCGCGATGGAAGACCGCAAGCGCGAGGGGTACTTCTAGTCATGACCAGCACCACCATCGCAGTGAACGGCACCATCGACACGCTCAGGTTCGCCACGGCGGGTTCCGTCGACGACGGCAAGTCCACGCTCGTCGGACGACTGCTGCACGACTCCAAGTCGGTCCTCGCCGACCAGCTGGAAGCCGTCGAGCGCGTCTCGGCCAGCCGCGGCCAGGAAGCCCCCGACCTGGCCCTGCTCACCGACGGCCTGCGCGCCGAGCGCGAGCAGGGCATCACCATCGACGTGGCGTACCGCTACTTCGCGACCGCGCGCCGCCGGTTCATCCTGGCCGACACCCCGGGCCATGTGCAGTACACCCGGAACATGGTCACCGGCGCCTCCACGGCCGAGCTGGCGATCATCCTGGTCGACGTGCGCCACGGTGTGGTCGAGCAGACCCGCCGCCACGCCGCCGTCGCCGCACTCCTGCGCGTCCCGCACGTCGTCCTCGCCGTCAACAAGATGGACCTCGTCGGGTACGAGGAGAAGGAGTTCGACCGGATCGTCGAGGACTTCGCGGGCCACGCCGCCGAGCTGGACCTGCCCGGCTTCACGCCGATCCCGGTCTCGGCGCTGTGCGGCGACAACGTGGTGGAACGATCGGCGCACATGGACTGGTACGGGGGTCCGGCGCTGCTGGAGTTCCTGGAGACGGTGCCGGTCGGCTCCGACGTCCCGTCCGCTCCGGCGCGCTTCCCGGTCCAGTACGTGATCCGGCACGACGAAGTCCGCCACTACGCGGGGCAGTTGGTGTCCGGCACGCTGCGGGTCGGCGACCGCGTCACGGTCCACCCGTCCGGCGAGACCTCCGAGATCGTCGGCATCGACGTGCTCGGCAAGGACACCGACATGGCGTACGCGCCCCAGTCGCTGACCCTGCGCCTGGCCGACCAGCGCGACATCTCGCGCGGCGACATGCTCACCGCCGGGCCCTACGCACCCGCGCTCACCCAGGACGTACGGGCGGCCGTCTGCCATCTGGCCGACCGTCCGCTGCGGGCCGGCGACCGGGTGCTGGTCAAGCACACGACGCGGACCGTGAAGGCGATCGTCAAGGACCTGGGCGGCGCCGCGGAGCTGACCGCGAACGACCTCGGCAAGATCACCCTGCGCACCGCCGAGCCGCTCGCGCTCGACGACTACGCCGAGGTACGCCGCACCGGCGCGTTCCTCCTGGTCGACCCGGCGGACGGCTCGACGCTGACGGCGGGGATGGCCGACCTCCCCTGATCACCGACGCCCTCAAGTCCCCAGTGAAAGCCGGGGCTTGGGGGCATCGGTGCGTCCGGTCCGCGGGGGCCGGCTGCCCGCGCGGTAGGGCTTCGGCCAGGCGACGCCCGGACCCTCGTACCCCTGCTCGGCCGCCGCGTGCAGCGTCCAGTGCGGGTCGTAGAGATGCGGCCGGCCGAGCGCGCACAGGTCCGTGCGCCCGGCCAGGATCAAGGAGTTGACGTCGTCCCAGGAGGAGATCGCGCCGACGGCGATCACCGGGACGCCGGTCTCGTGGCGGATCCGGTCGGCGTACGGCGTCTGGTACGAGCGCCCGTAGTCGGGGTGTTCGTCCGCCACCACCTGGCCCGTCGACACATCGACCGCGTCGGCGCCGTGCGCGGCGAAGGCCCGCGCGATCGCGACCGCGTCGTCCCCGGTGTTGCCGCCGTCGGCCCAGTCGGTGGCGGAGATCCTGACGGTCATGGGCCGTTCCTCCGGCCACACGGCCCGTACGGCGTCGAAGACTTCGAGCGGGAAGCGCAGCCTGCGCTCCAGTGAGCCGCCGTAGGCGTCGGTGCGCCGGTTGGTCAGCGGTGAGAGGAAGCCGGACAGCAAGTAGCCGTGCGCGCAGTGCAGTTCGAGCAGATCGAAGCCGCAGCGCGCGGCCCGCCAAGCGGCCGCCGCGAACTGCTCGCGAATATCGGTGAGTTGGACACGGGCCAGCTCGCGAGGTGTCTGGTTGCGCGGCCCGTACGGGACCGGTGACGCGGCCACGAGCGGCCAGTCGCCCTCCTCCAGCGGCTCGTCGATGCCCTCCCACATCAGCTTCGTGGCGCCCTTGCGACCGGAGTGCCCGAGCTGGACGCCGATCGCGGTGCCCGGCGCCTGCGTGTGCACGAAGTGGGCGATCCGCCGCCAGGACTCGGCCTGTTGGTAGGTGTAGAGCCCCGTGCAGCCGGGCGTGATCCGGCCCTCGGCGCTGACGCACACCATCTCGGTCATCACCAGCCCGGCGCCGCCGAGCGCCCGTGCTCCCAGGTGTACGAGGTGGAAGTCGCCGGGGACGCCGTCCACGGCCGCGTACATGTCCATGGGCGAGACGACGACCCGGTTGCGCAGGGTCAGACCGCGCAGCCGCAGCGGCGTGAACATCGGCGGCGTGCCCTGCGGGCAGCCGAACTCCCGCTCCACCGCCGCCGTGAAGTGCGCGTCGCGCAGCCGCAGGTTGTCGTGGGTGACGCGGCGGCTGCGGGTGAGGAGGTTGAAGGCGAACTGGCGTGCGGGCTGGCCGAGGTAGCGCCCCAGGTTCTCGAACCACTCCAGGCTGGCGCGCGCGGCCCGCTGCGTGGACGCGACGACCGGGCGCCGCTCCTCCTCGTACGCGGCGAGCGCCTCGCCGAGTGTGGGCCGTTCCTCCAGGCAGGCGGCCAGCGCGAGCGCGTCCTCGACGGCGAGTTTCGTGCCGGAGCCGATGGAGAAGTGGGCGGTGTGCGCGGCGTCGCCGAGAAGGACCAGACGGTCGTGCGACCAGCGGTCGTTGACGACCGTCCGGAAGGTGACCCACGCCGACTTGTTGGACCGCAGCGACCGTCCGCCGAGCGCGTCCGCGAAGATCTTTCCGCACCGCTCCACGGACTCCTGCTCGTCCAGGTCCGCGAACCCCGCCGCCCTCCACACCTCTTCGCGCATCTCGACGATGACGGTGGAGGCGTCGGCCGCGTACGGGTAGCCGTGCAGCTGCATCACACCGTGTTCGGTCTCGGCGATCTCGAAGCGGAACGCGTCGAGGGCGAAGTCGGCGGCGAGCCAGATGTAACGGCACCGATGCTCTTCGACGGACGGGCGGAACACGTCCGCGTAAGCCTCCCGCGCGGCGCTGTGCACCCCGTCGGCGGCGATGACCAGGTCGTACGCCGTCATCAGCTCCGCCGGTGGCGGGGCCTCGGTCCGGAAGCGCAGCTCGACGCCCAGCGAGCGGCATCGCTCGTGCAGGATCTCCAGGAGCCGGCGCCGGCCCAGCGCCGCGAAGCCGTGGCCGCCGGAACGGTGGCGCACGCCGCGGTGCACGATGTCGATGTCGTCCCAGCGTACGAACTCGTCCCGCAGCGCCGCGTACACGACCGGATCGGCGTGCTCGATGCCGCCGAGCGTCTCGTCGGAGAGGACGACGCCGAAGCCGAAGGTGTCATCGGGGGCGTTGCGCTCCCAGACGGTGATCTCGCGGGCCGGGTCGAGCCGCTTGAGCAGCGCGGCGGCGTACAGTCCGCCGGGACCGCCGCCGACGACGGCGACGCGCATCGCGTGCCCACCTCCGCGCATCCCGCGCTCACCTCCCCCGCCACTTCGGCGGGCGCTTCTGCGTGAAGGCCGCGTGGAACTCCGCGTAGTCCTCGCCGTTCATCAGCAGGGCCTGGGTCGAGGCGTCCAGTTCGACGGAGGCGGCGAGCGGCATGTCCAGTTCGGCGGTGAGCAGCGCCTTCGTCTGGGCGTACGCGAGGGCCGGGCCCTCGGCGAGGCGGTGGGCCAGTGCCTGGGCGGCGTCGTCGGCGCGGCCCTCGTCGGTGAGCTCGCTGATCAGGCCGATCCGCTCGGCCTCGGGCGCGCGCACCGGTTCGCCGAGCATCAGCAGCCGGGTCGCGTGGCCCAGCCCGACGACCCGGGGCAGCAGATAGGCGGCACCCATGTCGCCGCCGGACAGGCCGACGCGGGTGAACAGGAAGGCGAAGCGGGCGCTCGGGTCCGCCACCCGGAAGTCGGCCGCCAGCGCCAGCACGGCCCCGGCGCCCGCGGCCACCCCGTGCACCGCCGCGATCACCGGGAACGGGCACTCCCGTACGGCCCGTACGACCTGCCCGGTCATCCGGTTGAAGTCGAGCAGCTGGGCGGTGTCCATGGACAGGGTCGCGCCGATGATCTCGTCGACATCGCCGCCGGAGCAGAAGCCACGGCCCTCGCCGGCCAGCACCAGGGCGCGTACGGACCGCTCGCGGGAGAGCTCCGCAAGCAGGTCACGCAGGTCGGCGTAGGCGCCGAAGGTGAGCGCGTTGAGTTTCTCGGGGCGGGCCAGGGTGACCGTGGCGACCCCATCGACGACCTCGCACCTCAGGTGCTGCCAGTCGGGGGTGCGGGCGGCGGAGCCGGTGAAGGGACTCATGACGGACGGCCTCCTCGGGCGGGGGCGGCGGTCTGTACTGCTTCATCAACTTATCACCACTCTGTGACCGTCGTCACGAGTCCGCGATAAGGCAGTCGCGATGTGACCGTTTCCTCTCACCGCGTCACGAATCCTCGATAGCCCCGTAACGGCGGGAGCACGCGCGGGAGGCGGACAGTTGACCTGGGTACACAGCCTTACGCCGAGCTGAACGTCCCGGGAGGACCCTGTCCGAATGTCCCGAAATGGCCCGCCCGACGTCTCTGTCCGGTGGCGCCGTACCATTCATAAGGTTGAAAGCAGGACAGCCTGCTCCATGAACGGACCCCACGTGCACGACACCCCAGCCCCCGCCTCCTGGCGCATCGCACTGCCGCACACCGCCGCGGCCGTGCCCGTCGCCCGTGCCCTGGTCCGCACCGCGCTGGCCGAGCTGGAGCACACGGCCGACAGCGACACCGCGGAGCTGCTCACCGCGGAGCTGGTCGCCAACGCCGTGGAGCACACCGCCGGGGACGGTCCCATAGAGCTGGTCGTGGAGCTGATGCCGACCGGCTGCCAGGTCGAGGTGCACGACCCGGACCCGGCTCCGCCCGGCGATCTCACGGTCCCCGCACCGGCCGAGGAGCCCGACCCCTGGCAGGAGCACGGCCGCGGCCTCCTGCTGATCCGCACCCTCAGCTCGTCCTGCGGCCACCGCCCCACCGCCTCCGGCAAGGCGGTCTGGTTCAGACTGCCTGCGGTACCCGCTCAGCGGCGGCCGTCCTAGGGCCCGTCCGGCGAATCAAGGCGAGCCAGATCCCGCGTCTCCGGCATGATCCGCCGGACAGGCCCTAGCCTGCGCCAGCCGGGAGTGGCGGCGCCCGTAGAGGACGTAGACGAGGAATCCGGCGAGCAGGAACAGCGCGAACTGGAACCAGGTCGTCCAGCCCGTCTCGTACATCAGATACAGACAGAAGCCGACGCCCAGCAGCGGTACGACGGGGTAGAGCGGCACGCGGAAGGTGTGCGCGAGGTCCGGCTCCCGGCGGCGCAGCGCGATCACCGCGATGTTGACGGCGACCATGGTGGCGAGCGTGCCGATCGTGCACAGGTTGACCACGGCGTCCAGGGACGCGAAGGCCGCCGGGAGGGCGAAGACGACCGCGACGATCAGCGTTCCGGCGACCGGTGTCGAGGTCTTCGGTGAGACCTTCTCGAAGACACGCGGGATGAGCCCGTCGCGGGACATGGACATGAGGATGCGGGTCTGCCCGTACATCACCGCGAGGACGACCGAGGCGATGGCGACGACCGCGCCGAACGCGATGACCGCACCGCCGACCGTGGAGCCGGTGACCTCGTTGACGACGTACGACAGCGCGGCGGGCCTGCCGCCGACCCCGTCGCCGCCGATGGCGCCGATCGCCGCGAGGGCCACGGCGCAGTACAGCAAGGTGACCAGGCCGATGCAGATCAGGACGGCCAGGGGGATGTCGCGGCGCGGGTTCTTGGCCTCCTCGCCGGCCGTGGTGATCGCGTCGAAGCCGATGTAGGAGAAGAAGGCGGCCGTGGTCCCCGCACCGATGCCGCCCAGTCCGGCAGGCGAGAACGGTGTGAGGTTGCCGTCCTTGAAGGCGCTGAACCCGATCGCGCAGAAGGCGACGAGCACGACGAGCTTCAGCACGGCCATGGCGGCGGTCGCACGGGCGCTCTCGCGCGCCCCGCGGATCAGCAGCACCGAGGCCAGCGCGATCACGATGACGGCGGGGAGATTGACGACTCCCCCGTCCGCCGGTCCCGAGGAGAGCGCGACAGGAAGCTGGTGCCCGGTGAGGCTGCCGAGCAACTCGTTCACGTACTGGCTCCAGCCGACCGCGACGGCCGACACGGAGACGCCGTACTCCAGGAGCAGACACCAGCCGACGAGGAAGGCGGTGCTCTCACCGAGCCCCGCGTAGGCGAAGGAGTACGAGGATCCGGAGACCGGGATCGCGCCGCCGAGCTCGGCGAACGCGAACGCGGTGAAGACGCAGGTGATCGCGGCGAGGATGAAGGACACGACCACGGCGGGTCCGGCCTGCGCGACCGAGTCGGACAGGCCGACGAAGATGCCGGTGCCGACGATGGCGCCGACGCCGAAGCAGATGAGCTGGAAGAGGCCCATGGTGCGCTTGAGGCCGTTGCCCTCGAGGTCGGCGCCGGATTCGGCGACGAGGAGCTCGGGGGACTTGATGCGGGGAGAGCGCTGGGTGCGGGGAGCGGGTTCGACGCCGGGTGAGCGCTTGATGCGGGCGGCGCTGGGAGCGGGCATACGGGGTGGTGCTCGTTTCTGGTGGTACGGGCGCGACGGGGTCTGTCGCGCGGCGGCCGCGGAAGGGGTGGCTCCGGGCCGCCGGTCAGGATAAGGCCTGTTGTTCGAGGGCAGGTCAGGCGAGCGTGGCGACGAGGACCGCCTTGATGGTGTGCAGCCGGTTCTCGGCCTCGTCGAAGACGACCGAGTGCGCCGACTCGAAGACCTCGTCGGTGACCTCCAGGGAGTCGAGGCCGTGGGTCTCGTGGATCTCGCGGCCGACCTTGGTGCCGAGGTCGTGGAAGGCCGGGAGGCAGTGCAGGAATTTGACGTCCGGGTTGCCGGTGGCGCGCAGGACGTCCATCGTCACGGCGTACGGGGACAGGGCGCCGATGCGCTCGTCCCAGACCTCCTTGGGCTCACCCATGGAGACCCAGACGTCGGTGGCGACGAAGTCGGCGCCGAGGACGCCCTCGGTGACGTCCTCGGTGAGGGTGACGCGGCCGCCGTTGCTCTCGGCGAGTTTGCGGGCCTGGGCGACGATCTCGTCGGCGGGCCAGTAGGCCTCCGGGGCGACGATCCGGACGTCCATACCGAGGAGCGCGCCGGTGACCAGATACGAGTTGCCCATGTTGAAACGGGCGTCGCCCAGATAGGCGAAGGCGATCTCGCCGAGCGGCTTGTCGCAGTGCTCCGTCATCGTGAGCACGTCGGCGAGCATCTGGGTGGGGTGCCAGTCGTCGGTGAGGCCGTTGTAGACGGGCACCCCGGCATACGCGGCCAGTTCCTCGACGGCGGCCTGACTGTCACCCCGGTACTCGATCGCGTCGAACATCCGGCCGAGGACGCGCGCGGTGTCCTTCACGGACTCCTTGTGGCCTATCTGCGAGCCGGACGGGTCCAGGTAGGTCGTCGAGGCCCCCTGATCTGCCGCCGCGACCTCGAACGCGCAGCGCGTGCGCGTCGAGGTCTTCTCGAAGATCAGCGCGATATTCCTGCCCCGCAGGTACTGGGTCTCGGTCCCCGCCTTCTTGGCCGCCTTGAGCTCGGCGGCGAGCTCGATCAGACCGCGGAACTCGTCTTCGGCGAAGTCCAGCTCCTTGAGGAAGTGGCGGCCGGCGAGGGCGGACGGGACTGTCGCCATGGGGGCACTCCAGAGTTACGGGGACAGGGACGGCAAGAATTGGAAGTCTATACGACGCTCTACATTTCTATACGGCCGACCGTTCGACGGGACAGCTCATACAGCGGGGCCCGCCCCGCCCTCGGCCCAGCTCGCTCCCCGGGATCTCGATGACCTCGATCCCCTGCTTGCGCAGATGCGTGTTGGTCGTCGCGTTCCGCTCGTAGGCGACCACGACGCCCGGCTCGACGGCGAGGACGTTGCAGCCGTCGTCCCACTGCTCGCGCTCGGCCGCGTGCACGTCCTGCATGGCCGTCAGGACACGGATCTCGTTCAGCCCGAGCGCTGCGGCGATCGCGCGGTGCATGTGCTCCGGCGGGTGGTCGGTGACCTTCAGCTCCTTCTCCCCGACGCCCGGCTCGATGGTGTACGAGCGGAGCATGCCGAGCCCCGCGTACTGCGTGAAGGTGTCGCCGTCGACCATCGTCATCACGGTGTCGAGGTGCATGAAGGCCCGCCGTTTGGGCATGTCGAGCGCCACGATGGTGGTCGCCGAGCCCGCCGCGAAGAGCTTGTGCGCGAGCATCTCCACGGCCTGCGGGGTGGTCCGCTCGCTCATGCCGATGAGCACGGCGCCCCTGCCGATGACCAGCACATCGCCGCCCTCGATGGTGGACGGATAGTCCGCCTGCCCCTGGGACCAGAGGTTGAACGTCTCGTCACGGAAGAGCGGGTGATGACGGTAGATCGCCTCGAAGTGCACCGTCTCGCGCTGCCGGGCGGGCCAGCGCATGGCGTTGATCGACACCCCGTCGTAGATCCAGGCGGAGGTGTCCCGGGTGAAGAGGTGGTTGGGCAGCGGGCCGAGCAGGAAGTCGTCGAGCTCCATGACGTGGAAGCGCACCGAGGTCGGCTCCGCGTGCGCGTCCAGGAACTCTCGCTTGGTCATGCCGCCGACCAGCAAAGACGCCAGCTCCGGGGCGGGCAGGGTCTCGAAGGCGGCCCGGAGATGATCGGTGGCCAGCGGTCCGTACTCCTTCTCGTCGAAGACGCGGTCCAGGACGAGTGATCTGGCCGCCGGGATCTCCAGGGCCTCGGTGAGCAGGTCGCCGAAGAGGTGGACGGCGACGCCGCGGTCGCGCAGTACGTCCGCGAACCCGTCGTGCTCCGCACGGGCTCGGCGCACCCACAGCACGTCATCGAAGAGCAGGGCGTCCTTGTTGCTGGGGGTGAGCCTCTTGAGCTCGAGATCCGGCCTGTGCAGGATGACGCGGCGCAGTCGGCCGGCCTCGGAGTCGACATGGAATCCCATGTCTCCATCCTGACCATCCGGACGCCTGTTCACCCACCGATGCGATGTGGTTTTCGCCCCCGCCGCCCCTACCCGTCCCGTCCCCTTGGGGGCTCCGCCCCCAAACCCCCGCCAGGGGGCGCTGCGCCCCCTGGACCCCCGCCTTCGCCCGAAGGGCTCGTCCTCAAACGCCGGACGGGCTGAC
>NZ_JBEZLR010000179.1:0-9553 GCF_040652275.1 Streptomyces sp. NPDC048275 | reverse complement strand
TTACAGACAATGTAAATTTAAATTATTGATTTAAAGTAAGGCATTAAATAATTAAATACTTTTAGGAGTTAAATTAGGAATTAAATTAGGATTAAATTAGGATTAAATTAGGATTAAATATACTTTTTAGGAGTTAAATAAGGATTAAATACTTTTTAGGAGTGACCAATATGTACACGTTAAAAGAAATACGAAGAGAAGAAGCTGCACAAAACCCAGAAGCTTTTTTAATTGAAAGTCTTATTGGTAAAGTACGTGCTTATCGCATCTTTTTTGGTATATCTCAACGTGAACTATCTAGGATATCAGGAGTCACACAAAATATTATTTCTCGGATGGAAAATGGTTTAATTACACCACACATACAAACGATTTTTAAGCTTCTGAATGCTCTAGATTTAGACATTGAAATAAATGTCCAGCCACGTACGAACGAAAGGGATGAATTAAATTTAGATAAGCAAGAAATGAAATTATATAAAACTGGGATCAACAAGATATCTCTTGATGATGAAGAATCATTAGACAACGAAAAAAATTAATTAATTAATTAAATAAAAAAAGCATTAACAGATGTTCGTAAAACAAAAGTTATACGAACATCTAACTTAATGCTTTTTTTGTTGCTTGCAGCTAAAAGACATGTTTCTTTTTTTAAGCAACTTCAAGATATTAAATCTATAAATCTATTAAATCTAAGTCTACTGGAATAATTTTAAGTTACTTAAAATATAAATTAAAAAGTAACTTAAAGAGGTGATCATATGAATAAAAGTGTCTGCGAACATTGTGATAGTAGTATTAATTTGACAATTATTTATGTTGATGAAATACCGGTGACGTATTGTAAAACCTGTAAAGTATCTTTATTTAGTAAGAAAAGATCTGTAGGACGTCCAAGTATAGGGATAACAAAAAAGGTCTCTCTAACACTTACAAAAGATGATTGGGAGCAATTTGATGCAAAGGCGAAGCATAATCGTTCATTTTTTTTACGCAAAATAATTGTAAAATCTTTGAATGAAGAAGATCCAGGCGAAAATAGGTAACTTTATATAAATAAATTAAGTAACTTTATAAATCAAGTCACCATCCTCGGCATCATCCAGCTGTAATTCTTTATGAATTTCCTTCAGCAATATGCCAATGCTGTATCTGATACTTAGAAACTTCGAAAATAGCATCACCACGTGTCGCCCACCCCCTTTAGCAATGCAATAAAAAAGAGGGATGGCAATCTCCTTTCTATCACTCGCGACGATTCTTCTTCCCTCTGAGAACGTCGCTTTTTCTTTTTTTCCAAAATAAAAAGAGCAGCATTTGCTACTCTTTTTATGTCTCGATATATTTACGGTCCCATGAAAGTGAAAGGTTGGCTATATTTCCAATCTCTTAATTCAAACCCGAAAGTATTTGTTATAACTCCATTTGCTCTTACTCTACATACATACTTTGATTCTTTCTCTGCAGTAATATCTTTAAGAACAATATTTGAAATAGCTATACCACCCTCTCTTTCATAACTCACTTGAGGAGATACATCAGTAATTTCCGCTCTATCATCACCACATTGTTTCATTTTTATATAAGGATATGTAGTCAAATAAGCTTTAGCTGTAGAGTCTATTAATTTTTTAGGTATTTTATATTCTCTCCATTCATGCCAACACGAAGAAGAAGCTCTAGCAGTTAAAGATTTAGATTCTTCTAATCCCATTTCTTTAACTGCAGTTTCACGGTCAACATTAGCCCATTCCATATAATCTGAAATAACTTGTTCCTCTGAAACAACAGTATAAGGAAGTTCCCCAAGATCCTCTACACTGATATCAATAGCACCTTCATCACTTTCTAATTCTTGTGCAAAAACCGATGTATCTGTATTACCTAAAATTAAAAAACAAATCATAAATGTAAATAAAAATACTATTTTTTTTACCACAAAAACCCTCCTATGTAATATATTCACATATAAGGATACACCAACTTCCATTAAAATGGAAGCTTGAAGTAAAAGTTAATATAATAAAAACTTCAACCAAATATAAATCAAATAAAGTGCAGTTAATAAAATATTTAATTTTATTAAATTAGCAGCTGTTTTTTTACTAATAATATCAACTTTTAAAACTATTAGTATAAAAAGACCAAACAAAATCAAATAAATTAAAGCCCATATTAAAAAATCCATTCCATAACCCCGTTTCTATAAATTTCATTTAATTCCAATAAACTACATAGCGTTACTTCTTAGAATATAATTATTTAACCCAACATGCCAATAGGCTATTACAAAATGTTGGAATTAGAACACACATTTGAAACTAACTGAGGAACTTATTGAATACCCTAGTTAAAAAACTAAAAAGAGTGGCGTTCGCTACTCCTTTGATCTTTCTTCCATTCGGTTTAACATTTCATTTCGCAACAAAGCAATATAGTCTTGTTCTTCTGGTGACCGCAGATAGATACGATTGTAGTGACTGTAGGTTTCCAGTAATTCTATATTAACCATTTCGCTTGGAGATTTCCGTTCTTTTTCCATGATCAGCCCTCACTTTTAATCACGTAATTATTTAATTCAACATGCCAATAGGCTATCACATCAATAGCACCATTTGCTACTTCGTCATTATCCTCATCAAGTAACTTTTTATTTGTCTTTTAAACAATCGTTTTATGTTCATTTTAGGAAAGAACCAATTAATAGCTTTTATAGCTATAAAATGTCCTTGTTATTGTACATAAAACCGTCTATACTGATTTTATATAATTAGTATGGAAATAAAGACAAATGGAGGATGTTCATGGCAAATAGAATGATTGGCTATTGCCGAGTAAGCACGGATGAACAAAATTTAGAGCTACAAGAGGACTCACTAGCTCGCTACGCTGCCGAAAAGGACTTAGAGCTAGTTTTATATACAGAAAAGGTTACGAGCCGTAAAAACGACCGTATAGAGCTTCAAAATGCAATGAAGGCTGCTACAAGTGGTGATGTATTTGTCGTTTACAAATTAGATCGGCTAGCTAGATCAACAAAAGAGCTTTACCAGTTGACTGATGAGCTTCAAAAGAAAGGTGTGCAATTTGTTAGTATCAACGATCAACTTGATACAACTACACCGACAGGAAAGGCTATGTTCGGAATGTTAGCTGTTTTTGCAGAGTTTGAGAGGGATGTCATTCAACAACGTACTAAAGCAGGTCTAGAAGCCGCTAGAAAGCGCGGAAAACTATCGGGAAGACCTAAAGTAAGCGATAAAGTAAAACGTAAAGTACGAGTATTATTTACAGCTGGAGAAAGTGCTGGTGATATTGCAAAAGAATGTGATATAGCTCGTAGCACCGTTTATAAAATTTTAAACGAAGAAAATTAGACTGTCGTTTTTTGCGAATTAGTTTGAAATGCGAGAAACATAGATTTAGAATTAAGACCAAGATATAGAAAAAAGAGAATAAAAAAAGAGCACTCACAGCAGTCTCCGGCAAGAGATAAAAAGTTGTAGGTGCGCTCTAATTTTATTTGGTTTGTGTTGCAGTTAGTTAAAGTATAAGATTTTTGGCGGTTTTATACAATAACTAAAACCATGAGACGTACATTTATTTATTCTTGGCGGAATAAATAATGGTGCTGCTTTTCTATATATAAAACTAACTCTCAGCCTTTTATAGCAACAAAGTTAGCCCTTTATATATGCTAAAACATAGCACCGTCTATGGTTATCTTAAACGAACTGTGACCACATTTCAAGTATTGAAAAAGAAGTAATGACACGAGTATTGTTGTTTTTTCTGCAATATTTTTATCATATTTCAAGAGCGCATCTTCACTTACTGCTTGTAAGTATGGTGCGCTATTTTTATTCTCTCTAACAACAACAGAGAGAAGGAATACAAATGACACTATTAATTGATGCAGTTATAACAAAACCAAATTTCGATGACATCCCCAATAAATTAAAAGAGATTCCACAGTGGGTTGTTTGGAATAGCCGAAAGCGTGAAAAGAAAGATGGAGGTTATTACTTATCCAAAGAGCCAGTAAGCATTAATAATGATTTCGGTTTTAAGTGGGATAACGAAAATAATCTATACACCTTCCAAGAAGTGCAAACGGCTTATAACAATGGTAACTTCAACGGAATAGGCTTCGTACTATTCCCAAAAGATAAATTAGTATGTATAGACATTGATGATTTGGAAAATGTAAATGATTTACCCCCTGAATTACACAATCTAACACTTCATTCATACGTTGAAAAGTCACCTAGCGGGAATGGTTTACATTTATGGATTGAAGGAGAGAAACCAGGGTGGGTCGGCACCAAACAAAATGGAATTGAATTTTTTGGTGGTCAAACAAAGTTCATTACTGTTACTGGAGACAAATTCAACAACGCTGCAATTATGACTAATCAAAAATTGATCAATATGATTGCAGAACGATATTTTGAAAAACCTCAAAATAAAAATGTACGACCAATAGGAAACCACAATACATTAAACGATAGTGAATTATTAGCCAAAATGTTTACATCAAAAAAAGGCATGGTCATTAAAAATCTTTGGGATGGAAATATAGAGAACCATAACAACGATGATTCCAGTGCAGATATGGCACTTGCTAACCATTTAGCTTATTGGACTAATGGTGATTTCACACGTATTCACAACCTGATGTGGCAATCAGCGTTAGCAAGAGATAAATGGGCAAAGCACCCTACTTATCTTGCAATGACAATCGAAAAGGCGGTAGCTAGCACTACAAATGTTGCACCTATTGTCCCTACACAAACAACAGAGATACAGGAAAAAACAGTTGCACTAGAACCTGTTGATTCAAATAACAAAAAGTCATGGTGGATAGAAAATGCAAATGGAACAAAATCATTAAAGCACAAAATTCTCGCAGAAGAAGTTGTGAAAGATTTTTTCATAGTGCGCTATCCAACTGCACACAGTGACTTATATTATTACAACAAGAAAAAAGGTATTTATGAGCAAGACACTTCAGGCAGACAAATAAACGCTATAATTCGCAGTAAAGACGATTTATCACGTTCACAGGTGAAAGAGGTTCATGAATACTTAGCTGACATGTCACCAGTAGTTAATACTATTGCTCAAGATTATATAGCTGTGGAGAATGGTTTATTAAATCTCTTTACTTTTGAATTGGAACCTTTTAATCCTAGTGTTTTTTTAACTAGAAAAATCCCTACTGCATACAATCCTTATGCTCACAATGAATTTGTACAAAACACATTGAATAAGGTAACTGAAAATCATGAACCTAGCATCCGCAATATAGAAGAAATGTTTGCTTGTGTCATGTATCCAGAAATATTAGTACCGAAGATGTTTTACTTATATGGACGCACTGCACACAACGGGAAATCATCTGTTCTAAATATGGTTCATGAAACATTCGATAACAAAGGTGGCAACATCTCTGCTGTATCTCCACAAAGGTTAGCCACAAACAATTTTGCTGGATCTTCAATGTACGGTAAATTAGCAAACATTGTAGACGATCAGCCAGACCAAATAATTCAAGACAGCGGATTACTAAAGACAATTATTACTGGTGGTCGCATTGAAATTGAACGAAAAGGAAAAGACAGTGAAACTGTAAAAATGTCTACTGTTTGTATCACTGCAAGTAATTTTTATCCCAATTTCCGAGAAAGTGGGAATCAATTGAACAGAAGGTTACATATCATCCCATTCGAGCATAATTTTTCGAACGATCCGGATTGCATTTCTGATAAAGAAACAATGGAAATACTGAAAAGTCAAAGTGCTAGGGAATATGTTTTAAAATTAGCGGTTACAGCATTAAAACGTATGTTATCATCTGAAAATATTGCTCAAGATAACTTAACAATAAATGAGAAATCAATTGAAGCAGCAAAATCCTTTGCAGAATACAGCGATCCACTAGCTGATTATTTCTTTGAATTCGACAAAGATTATTTTGAAAGCCATGCTGGCAGTCGAGTCCTTCAAGATTATGAAAACTGGTGTAAAGATAATAGAGTCGCATATCCACTTGGTACAAAACGATTCAAAGAAGCTGTTTGTAACCAATACGATATGGAATGGAAAACCAAAAAAATAAAAATAAATGGTCAATGGAAGCCAGTAAAAGGTTTTAAAGCAAAGTAAAATAAAAATGGTAACCAAAACGGTAACCAAAATGGTAACCAAAATAGTAACCATCTAAACGCTTACTCTCTCAAGGGATAAGCGTTTTTTTGTGCGTTTTTTTAAAAATAAACAGTAACCACATGAGTAACCACAGTGTAGGCTAGAGCCACAAGGGTTCACACCTTTTTTTCTTCAAAAGGTTACTAGGTTACCGTTTTTTTTCAGTTATTAAATTTAGGTGCGTTAACAAAGTCCTAATACTTTAGTAATAGGTATATTGTACGTATACCGAAAATTAATCAGAATAAAAAAAACAGTAACCAGTAACCAAAACACGTATTAACCTTAGTTAGAGTAAGGTTTGTGATGGTTACCGCAAGTTACTGTATGGTAACCAAAAACACGAAATCCCTTGTACCTGTAAGGTTTATGATGGTTACTACTTTTTGTCTCACCAGTGATAAAACAGTAACCACTCAGCCCCCACTGTGGATTCTTTGTGTATGCAAAAAACACTTATGGCATATTAACAAACCATAAGTGTTTTGAAATTCAATTCCATTTGAGTTCATTTAAGTAGCTTTCTAATTTAACTCGTTCAATCTGTTTCAAATCAAGGGGATTCACCATAAAGTAGCTCTCTTTGCCAACCTTGAAGGAAAAAGTGTTCATGTCCTTTAAAGTTCGTATTCTACGCCAAGTGAAGCAACTAAACGGCACAAGAATTTGTTCTCCGTGTGACGCAGCTTCTCCCATTAAATCCAACAGGTAGTAATGAAGATAATTAGATAGCGATTTGCTTAGTATAGTGGGTTGCATACGTTCTGGATTGTGAAACAAGTATTTACGAGGGTCTTTTTCTTGATAATCGGTTGGATATAATTTGGCCATTTTTACCCCCTGTATCGGAATCTGTATGGATTATATTGAAAATTCCATTTCAGATTTTCTATATATTGTTGAAGCTGCTTTATTTCGGATTCTTCAAGTTCTGATTCAGGCAACATAAGATAACTTTTTGGACCAACCTTAAATGAAAAATAGTTTTTATCTTTTAAATAAACGATTCTTTTTCCTGATAAGCATTCAATGGGGATAATTATTTGGTTTTTATGAGTTGCTAATGATTCCATTTGTTCAAGAGCTGAAGCATAAAGAAAATTTGAAAATGAATCACTTATGTGTGCTGGTGTTGCGATACTTGTGAACAGATATAAAAAAGCTCGTGGATCTCTTGTCCGATAATCGTGTGGATACAATTTTTTCATTTTTTCATTTTTCCTTTTTAAATTTTTTTAAAAAAGATAACGTCGATTTTTTTTGAAAAACGTCGTTAAGAAATTTTGTTTTTTCAGTTCGAAAATTTATTAGGGATTTAGCGTAATTAAGAAATTTTCTTTCAAAAAGTTGCGACGGTAAAAAGGTTTGTCCGGCGCAGAAATTAAAAACATAATAATGATATTTATCAATATAATACACGTCAACGTTATTACCTTAATATGGAATATTTATTGAAAGGGATTTATTTGTTTTCTAAGGCTTCTTTAATTCGTATTTCATGTCTGTTTAGGTATCTTCTATGTTCATATTCTAAATGTGAAATGTCACTTTCTTGAATTGCTTTGGGAACGTATCCACCTTTGTCGAAAAGCAAATTTTCAATTAAAAGTGATTGTGTTTTCAAAGTGGAATATTCATCGAACTCTTTTTTTTGATAGGTTTCTTCTTTTTTGATTCGAGCGAGTTTAAGTAGTCTGTATAACTGAACAAATGAGTATTTTACTAATTCATCATAAGGAAGGAATAGTTTGTTTAGGTCAGTATCATCGTACTTCTCAAGACGAGGATTTCTAGTTTTAATTTTTTCCATATTTCTTTCCGGATTTAATGGAGCACCACAAGTAGAACATTTTATATTTTCTTCAGAGTTTAAATTCAATGAGTAACAATAAACACATAATTTTTCCATACTAACGAACCTCCTTTATTGGGACTCAATTTCGAGTAATTCACTTATGCTTTCCAGCTGTAAGGCTTCACATATTTTCTCTAAATGTTCAATCGACAATCGATCAACATAACCTCGACATAGGTTAGAAATAGCATTTGGTCTTACATCTGCTAATTCAGCTAATTGGGATTGAGTCATGTTACGAGCAATTAACAGTTCTTTTAATTTAATTTTTATTTTTTTCATTGGATATACCCTTTCTTTCCTCTGTCGTTATTCTATATTTCATTATATCGTTTTAGTGTTATTATTAAAACCCCGTTTGACTATATAACGCATAAGCGATAAAATGTTAATTAAGATAAGAGGAAGGGGTTTTAATAATGAAATTTGCTTTAGTATCTTTTGTATTTAATGGCGGTTTATATTTTGAGCGACAAGTTTTATTTAAAACTAATGTAGAAGAGTTGGTATGGGGAGATGTTGTTGTAGTAAAAGGCAAAAAGAAAAGAAAAAAATTAGGTATCTTTGTGAAATACATCGAAGAAAATCAATACCCTGAAAAAGAACCAGGAGTGTTGTTAAAAAAGGCCGAAACAAATGCCCTTAAGAAAACTATGAAAAAACGAATTGGGTTGTTTGAAGATGTACAAGTGTCTGATTCCATTTGTAGAAGGTACCGTGAAAGATTTAAAGGTAACGAGGTTTTGAATGATGAAGATGTAAGGGTGAAAATCATTCGTAACTTAAGCGTGGCAGCTTGCAGAATCTCAATACAAAATAAAGGGAGAAATATAAAGCGTTTTTATTACGGGAGCATGATGATTGTCTTAAGAGGTAATGAGGTAATAGATATTAAACAACATGATAACAAAATCATATGGATTCGCCCTACATCACTTAAAGAGTTAGCAGAGCAAGAAATAGAAGAAAAAAAAGCTACCGGTGCAACGGCAGCTATTAAGAAAAAAATATAAAACTACTGTAATTTTAACTGTTATGATGAAAATAGGAAAGTGGTAGGTTGTGAGACGATTCGAAATACAGTTTTGTGATACATATGTCATCTCGATTCTTCTTACGCTCTGTTGATATTAAATCTTAACAGTGAAAAGGACGGTTATATTATGCATATGGGGATAGGTGCAGCAAACAAGTATTATTATTGCAGTGGGTGCAAAAAATTTCATGGATTTGATTCAGAGGGGCATGGTTCTGTTAATAGAAAATTGTGTTTCTATTGAGGTAAGATTCAAAAACAAAAAACAAAAATCATAGGTAATGATCAGACTGGTAGAAGTCAAATTTGCCCTGAGTGTTCAAATAAATATGGTCTTTATTAAAAATGAGCGAGTAATTGATAAAAGTTAATACAAACATAATAAAAGAGCCTTCTCATAGGCTCTTTTATTATGTTTAAAGGTGAAATATAATTCACCCAGAATAATA
>NZ_JBEZLR010000178.1:0-9669 GCF_040652275.1 Streptomyces sp. NPDC048275 | reverse complement strand
CCGTTCGCCGTCACCGCCTCCTACGGCGGGGACAGCAACTTCGTCTCCTCCACCGGTACCGACACCCAGACCGTCGGAGCGGCCGGAACCACCACTGTGGTCTCCACCAGCCCCGACCCCTCGCTGGTCGGCCAACCGGTCGCCATCACCGTGGTGGTGGGTGCCCAGGCACCCGGCACAGGAACACCGACCGGAAACGTGATCGTCACCTTCGGGGACGGGTCACCCGCGGAGACCGTGACGCTTGTGGGCGGGACAGCGACGGTCACCCACACCTACACCAGCACCGTGGGCAGCCCCTACACCGTCACCGCCACCTATGCGGGGAACGGCGACTTCAGCGCCTCCACCGGTACCGACACCCAGACCGTGGGCCTGGCCGCGACGACCACCGCGGTCACGTCGACTCCCGACCCGTCGGTCTTCGGCGAACAAGTGACGATCACCGCCACGGTGACGCCCACCCCGCCCGGAGCCGGTACACCCGGCGGGACGGTGTTCTTCGTCATCAGCGCCGGACCTGTCCTCAGCGCTCCCGTCATCGCGGGCACCGCCACCGTCACCACCAATGCCCTGACGGTCGGCCCCCACACCATCAACGCCGTCTACACCGGCAACAGCAACTTCGCCCCGTCGGTCGGCGCCGACACCCACACAGTGAATCAGTCGGCCACGACAACCGTGGTGACGTCGGCACCCGACCCGTCCCTGGTCGGCGAGCAGGTGACGGCCACGGCGACGGTGACAGCGACCGCTCCGGGGGTGGGGACGCCGACGGGGACGGTCACCTTCGACTTCGGCGACGGCTCCACACCGGTCCCCGGAGTCGTCGTGGGCGGCACGGCCACGGCAACGCACACCTACGCCACGGCGACCGGTAGCCCGTTCACCATCAGCGCCACCTACGGCGGAGACACCAGCTTCGCAGGCTCCTCCGACACCGACCCTCACACGGTCGGCGCTGCGGACACCACGACCACGGTGACGTCCGCTCCCGATCCGTCGGTGGTAGGTGAGCCGGTGACGGTGACGGCGACGGTGGTGCCGGTGGCGCCGGGGGCGGGTACGCCGACGGGGACGGTCACCTTCGACTTCGGCGACGGGACGCCAGACGCGTCGGGGACCCTGGTGGGCGGCGTAGCCACGGTCACGCACAGTTATGCCACCACGGTAGGCAGCCCGTTCACCATCACGGCGGCCTACGGTGGGAACGGCGACTTCAGCGCCTCCACCGGTACCGACACTCAGACCGTGGGCCAGGCCGCGACCACGGCGACGGTGACGTCCGCTCCCGATCCGTCGGTGGTGGGCGAGCCGGTGACGGTGACGGCGACGGTGACCGCGGACGCTCCGGGTGCGGGGACGCCGACGGGGACGGTCACCTTCGACTTCGGCGACGGGACGCCAGACGCGACGGGGACCCTGGTGGGCGGCGTGGCCACGGTCACGCACACGTACGCCAGCACCGTGGGCAGCCCGTACACGATCACCGCGACCTACGGCGGGGACGCGAACTTCGCCGGGGACACCGCGACAGACACTCAGACGGTGAACCAGGCCGCGACCACGGCGACGGTGACGTCCGCTCCCGATCCGTCGGTGGTGGGCGAGCCGGTGACGGTGACGGCGACGGTGACCGCGGACGCTCCGGGCGCGGGGACGCCGACAGGAACGGTCACCTTGGACTTCGGAGACGGGTCGCCGGCCGTCACCGAAACCCTCGTCGGAGGAACCGTGACGAGCACGCACACCTACACGGACGCGGAGGGGAGCCCCTACACCATCAACGTCTCGTACGGCGGGGACACCGACTTCGCCGGTACCACGGGCACGGACACCCAGACGGTGAACCAGGCCGCGACCACGGCGACGGTGACGTCCGCTCCCGATCCGTCGGTGGTGGGCGAGCCGGTGACGGTGACGGCGACGGTGACCGCGGACGCTCCGGGCGCGGGGACGCCGACAGGAACGGTCGTCTTCGACTTCGGCGACGGGTCGGGGACGACTTCCGCGACGGTGGCAGGCGGGGTGGCCACGGCCACGCACATCTACACGGACGTGGCAGGGAGCCCGTACACCATCACCGCGACCTACGGCGGGGACGCGAACTTCACCGGGGACACCGCGACGGACACCCAGACGGTGAACCAGGCCGCGACCACGGCCACGGTGACGTCCGCTCCCGATCCGTCGGTGGTGGGCGAGTCGGTGACGGTGACGGCGACGGTCACCGCGGACGCTCCGGGCGCGGGGACGCCGACGGGAACGGTCACCTTGGACTTCGGAGACGGGTCGCCGGCCGTCACCGAAACCCTCGTCGGAGGAATCGTGACGAGTACGCACACCTACACGGACGCGGAGGGGAGCCCCTACACCATCACTGCGACCTACGGCGGGGACGCGAACTTCGCCGGGGACACCGCGACGGACAGTCACGTGGTGAGTGAAGAGGCCTAGCCGGCCGGCCACAGCAGCCGACTTTTGCCTCGACGGTGAGTCGACGCCCGACCGGGAAGACCGGTCGGGCGTCGACCCACGGCCTGTCATCGAAAGCGAGGTGGCCGAGAACGCGCTTCAAAGGGTCCGCTTGTACGATGCCCGCGCGAGTTGCTTCACCTACCTCGCGAACAACGGGGTGCCGGATCACCTCCCTGCGCTGTGGGCGGGGCATACCAACGTCAAGGCCACGAAGCGTTGGTATGTGAAGCCCGATGTGGAGGATCTTTGTCCGGCGGCGGATACATGGGGAGGACTGGCGAGTGTCCTGACCTTGACCACGAAGTCATGCTGTCGATTCTGAGCGAGAAGATCCACGACGGCTGGTTCCTGCGGCTGATCGGCCACATGCTCAAGGCTGAATATCCTGTCCAATATCTATCTTGATCGGTTCGATCAGTTCGTTGAGCAGTCGCTGCTGCCCGAGTACAACCGCGGCCAGCGTCGACGGCGTGACCGGACGTATAAGCGCGTGGAGTTCGCGATCCAATGGGCCAAGCGGCGCGGCCGGTTGGAGGAGATCCGCGACAACCTCGTCGCCCGCATCGCCGAAGCCGAACACGAGGGTTGGCTCGGCGAGATCGAAGGACTCCGTGTCAGCTTGGCCGGCGCCGAAGACAAGCTCGCCCAGGTCGACGCACTGGCCGAGAGACAGTTGGCTGCGGTCCAGCTCGGAATGCCGGGCTTCAGCCGGTCCGGAGGAACCGCTGGGACGCCGAGACCAACGTCATGATCGAAGCCAGAGGCGAGCGAAGACGAAGATCAAAACGGAACCGACAGCCCGGCCCCCCCGCAGCTGGGACAGGGCTGTGGACATGCATTGCTGCACAGTCCTCCCGTCAGCACGCATGCCCCTCCCGTCAGCACGCATGCCATGCTCCAAGGGACCCCCACTGGCGGCGAACGTCCACGCCGGCGCATTGTCGGCCACCCTCTCGGCGTCCACTCTGATCATGGCGTTCACGCCCTGCTCACCCAGCCATTCCAGGATGAGGAGTGTCACGTCCTCGATGCCACCATCCTGGTCGATCTTTGACCAGCGGCCCTGGTTTCCTGTCATCGCCCAGACTCTACCGAGAGGTCCGAAGCAGTCGGCGTCCAGCGCTCAGGTCGGGAGACTCAGTGCCTGGTTTCCGTTCTGGCAAAGAGTTCAGCGCACTCGCGGGCGAAGGAACAGAGCTGGTCCACGACATGCCGGTACTCCTGCGGATCCCACACTACGTTCGGCGTGGCATCGGTCCACTGCTGCCACAGGCCACCGGCGGCAAGGTATGGGGATGCTCTCTCGGTCCCAAGGACCGCATCGAGGTGAAGCAGTGTGCTCAGAGCGAAGGTCCGGTCGTAGCCCAGCTCGGGTTGAGGCAAGTAGCGATCAAGGTATCTGCAGACCAGATCGGCGTCCGCGCTGGTGCCGAAGGTGGCAAGAGTGATGCCGTAGGCCCCGCCGTAGGGGCCTCCGCTGGCCAGCAGGAGTTCGCCGATGCGGCTGCGGAACTCGGTCCTGCCGGCTACAGCAACCAGCCAGGAGGCAGTCCTACGCTCTCGCCAACCCCCTTCAAGAAGGATGCCGAGTTCAGCGGGAGTGATCTCCCCGGCAGCCTGGACCAGGTCCCTCACAAACAGCTCGCGCTCAGGCCCGCTCAACCGCAGGAAGCTTCCACCCAGACGAAGGTACCGTCGGCCGGGCGCGACGAATCGTCGGACCACGTCTATGAGCTCGGGGTCGGTGTGGGCATCGCGCATGGCTCCATCTTTGCCCGGCGAGGACCCAGCTGCCAGCGGTTTACCCAGAGCCCCGAGTAGCGATCGCTAGTTCAGAGAAGCGTGTATTCGATGCTCCATGCTCCGACCGGATCCGGCTCAGAGACACCGCCTCGTCGAGATCCGCGACAACCTGATCGCCCGAATCACCGAAGCAGAACAGGAGGGATGGCTTGGTGAGATCGAAGGACTCCAAGTCAGCCTCGCCAGCGCCGAGGAGAAGCTGGCCCAGCTCGACTCGGAACGAGAACGGCAGTGCAAGGTGATCGACCTCGGTATGCCTACCTTCAGCCAGATCGCGACACGGACCAGCACAGCTATGAGACCTTCGAGTTAGTTCAGGGGCAGGTCCCTGGCCTCACTGGGCGCGCTGTCCAACACGGAGGACGCTCAGGTAACGGCGTGATGCCCGGTCGCCCATCCGCGTGCGGATCCGCTCGGCGACGGCGTCGAGCAAAGGCTCACGGACGTCGCGATCGAGTCTCCGGTACAGAGACAACGAGCGAAGGTGATCGGCAAAGCCGTCCCCGGTGAACCACTGAACGGTCGGATACCAGCGCACAATCGTTGGGCCAAAAAATTCTCCGGGATCGTCGACCAGGCCCCAACCCTCGTCGGTGCCGCGCACGTCTTCTTCGAGTGGTGGATGACCCCAATCAGGGTTCCCTGGGCAGAACCGCTCGTGGAGATCGGCGGTCTCGGCATACACCTCCGGTTCTCCCGGTCGGCGGACAACGACGTGGCCAAGCAGCGCCATCCAGCCTCCGGGATGGAGCATGTCGTGCGCTCGCTGCCAGCCAATCGACGGGTCAACCCAGTGCCACGACGACGCAGCCACGAGGACATCGAAGCGTCGACCGCGGTTGTCCCACTCCTCAAACGTCGACGTCTCGACTTCGACGTTGCGGAAGGAGGCGATCCGGTGGCGAGCGAGTGCGGCCATGTCTGCCCCCGGCTCGACGGCAGTCACTGAGCATCCGAGCGCTGCTAGCGAGCGCGTCGCCTGACCGGTACCGCAGCCCACCTCCAGCACCGACGACCGTTCGTCCATGCCGGTGACGGCGCCAAGGTCCGCGAACAATTCGTCGGGGTATCCCGGCCGGACCCGGTCGTAGAGCTCCGGCACCTCGTTGAACACTCGGCCGAGGTCGTGTCGACTTGGGCGCATCTTCGGATCACCAGTCACGAACGCACAAGCTATGAGGTCCGTCCACGGAAACGCCACTGGTTTACCGCAGCTGCCGTGCTGCCGCCGGTAGTTCAGAGAAGAACTCGGTGGGGCAGGTGTCGTTGAAACTGACGCCCCACGCGGGCGGGGCGAAGCGGTCGCGGTAGGCGTTGATCCGCCACAGTCCGTCGTCGTCGCCCTCGGGCAGGATTCCGAGTCGGACGCGGTGGTCGGGCGCGGTGGCGTAGGCGTTGGCGATTATGTGGAATCGGGTTTGTCAAGGTTCACTTGGTTTTGTGCGTGGGATCTGGTCCTGGCTCAGCTTCTTTGGGCGGCGGCGGTTGTGAGCGCCTTCGTTCTGTCGTGAGAGGACACGCATACGGCTCCCCTGGGTTCGCAACCGTGAGCCACACTTACCTATAGAACCAGTCACTCCTGTTTTCCTTGGCGGACCTCCACGATGGGCAGCCTGGTGACGGTGGCGGGGAGGCCGAGTTCCCGTGGTGTGGGGCCTGCGGGTATGGGGATGTCGGTGAGCCGGGCGAGGAGCGCGGCGATGGCGGTTTGGCCGTCGTCGACCGCGGCGCGCTCGTCCTCGGTCAGCGGGATGGAGACGAGCATGTGCTGCAGGTTCTCCTTGGCTTCGAGGAGTTGGGCCTTGCTGGAGTCCTTGGGGGTGTAGAAGTCGCAGCGGGCGCAGGCCATCCGGTGCTGACACTGTTCGAGGAAGGAGTATGTGCACCAGCCGTGGCCCAGGTCTTAGTACTGCCAGGACTCGCCGGTGGCCGCCGCCCCGGAGGCGACGGCGTCGCGGTCGACGAGACCCTCGATGGTGTGCACGTTGCGGGCGAAGTAGCCGGCTTCGCTGTATGCCTTGGCCAGGGTATTGGGGGAGATCTTCGCGTAGAACTGGGTGGAGCTTGGAGACCGGTGTCCGAGCCATGCCTGCAGCTCGAACAGGGTCATCGGCTCCTTGGCGTTGTAGAGCTGGCCGGCGATGGTGCTCCGGGCCCGGTGGCGCGTTGATCACTTGAGCTCGCCATCGTTTGCCGACAGATGCGCGTGGTCCGGTCGGCCGCCCTGGTCCACCGAGGTGCTATGCGGGGCCGGGGGCTCGCCTGGAACGCGCTCGGTCGTGCGCCACAGGACGGCCAGGCCGAGGCCGTCCGCGGAGAAGCGTTCGGCGGTGGCGAGGTCCCGCGAGGGCCAGGCCACCCGGACTCGGACGGTGCAGTCGATCAGGCCGAGGCCTCCAGGGCAGCCCGCCAGACGGGACTGTCGACGTAATGGTTGTCGAACCGCTTCGCGGAGGCGGCGATCTCCGTCGCGTCGGCCTCGCCACGCATCACCCGGCCGAGCAGGCGCAGGTAGTCGAACCGGCCCATGCCCGGCGTGAACACGAACAGCACGTCCGCCTCACAGCCGGGCGCCGGGGCGAAGGCGTGCGGGGTGTGGGGCGGCACGGCCAGGAAGTCGCCCGCCTCCAGGACGGTGACCTCCTCCCCCACCAGCACCTGGAGGGATCCGCTGATCACGAAGAACAGCTCTGTCGCCCTGGTGTGGAAGTGGGCAGGTGCCCCCACAGTCCCCTTGGCGAACGTGGACCGGTAGCTGGTGAAGCCGTCGGCGATGCTGTCCGAGTCGGCGAGCAGCGTCATCACGCTGCTGGGGTCGGCGCAGGTCTCGGCCTCGGAGTGACGGGTCAGTACCGGCCGTCCGCCGGTCATTGCGATCTTCATGTCGTGCCCTTTTTAGGGATAGCGGCCGCTGCGCGAACCAGTCACCGTCCAACTCGGCGATCAGGACAGCGACGAGGAATGAGATGAGACTGCGCGCCAGGTTCTGCACCGGGTGCAGTTCGGGAAGGCGAGACAGCCCGCGAGGGCGGAGCCTCGATGGTGGTGGCCGCCGGGCTCCGGAGCCTGGTCTGGCCTGGTCGGAGTGCATGGGCGTGCTCAGAGTGCCCGGTGCATGATGTGCAGTCCCACGTATCCGTGCACCGGATGGCGGAAGCCTTCCGGGAGGGTCCCCACCACCTTGAGGCCGAGCGAGCGCCAGAGGGCGACCGCCCGCGTATTGGTCTCCACGACGGCGTTGAACTGCATGGCCCGGAACCCGTCGTCCCGCGCCTGCTCGAGGACGTGTTCCCCGAGCGCCCGTCCCACGCCCCGCCCGGAGTGCGCCGGATCCACCATGAAGCTGGCACTTGCGATGTGCGAGGCGCCCCCGCGATGGTTGCGGACGCTGTTGGCGGTCCCGAGGATCTCGCCACCGCTGCCCACGGCGACGAACGTGTGCCCCGGCGGCTGCGGGAACCACATCACCCGCGCCTGCTCCTGGGTGGTTTCGCGATCCCAGGAAAAGGTCTCCCCGGCCCGCACGATGCCCTCCATGAACGCCCACATCGCAGGCCAGTCCTCCGCGGTCGCCTCCCGAACCAGCGGGGTACCGGTGCCGGTCACGTGTCGTGTTCCTTCCTCGTGCGAGTCGCCGGTGTTCGTTGACCGGGCAAGGCCGTCGTCATCAGGTTCTTCCTCCCGTTCGATGGTCAGGCGGCGAAGATCGCGGCGGGGTCGCCGGTGAACCAGGCGTTGTCGATGCGCATCCTGCGGATCACCCAGCGGTCGCCGTCGCGGACCAGATCGACGGCGTAGGGGTTCTTCAGCAAGGAGAAGGTTCCGCGGTCGGCAACGAGCAGGTGCTGGGCCTCCACCAGCGCGGTCAGACGCGCGGTGGCGCCGTCGACGGCGATGCGCGCATTGGTGACTTGGTGGGTGGTGTCCACCCGGCCGGTGAACAGGCCGAGGATCGTGGTGACGATCGTGTCCCGGCCGACCATCAGCGGCGGTCTGCCTCCCCACTTCGCCGCCGCCGGGGCAAAGTCCAGCTCGGCGTCGGCGGCGAAGGCGGAGGCAAACAGCTGCGGATCCTTCAGGTCCTGGCCCAGGCCGAACCGGTACAGCGCGTCGAGGATCTCCGTACGGTCGCGCAGCTCCGCGACAACCTTCTCGGTCTCGGCGGCCGGGGCGGAAAGGGCGTGCGCCTCGGTTACGTACATTGCATGCTCCCATGCAGGTCAGTTGGACGTGCGAGCTGCATCAACCCTCGCTGGGCGCAGCGGTCCGATCAACGCCGACCTGTGCAACGATCGTGAAGTCCGGATTCACGATGCAGGGGGCGCGATGTTGGAACGACACGAACTGGACGCCTTCCTCACCCTGGCCGAGGAACTGCATTTCGGCCGGACCGCCGAGCGTCTGCACCTGTCCACCACCCGGGTCAGCCAGACCATCGCCAAACTGGAACGTCGTGTCGGCGTCCCGCTGTTCAACCGCACCAGCCGCCGCGTGGAACTGACCGCGGTCGGCCGGCAGCTGGAGGAGGAGCTCCGGCCCGCCTGGATCCAGATCGCCGCCGCCTTCGAGCGGGCGGTCGATGCCGGACGCGGCCTCACCGGCACACTGCGCGTCGCGTTCGTCGGCGCCGCCGGCGGCCAGCTCCTGGCCGGAGCCGCCGAGTTGTTCCGCGGGCGCGAACCGGGCTGCGAGGTACGGCTGCGCGAGGCGCAGATGGCCGAGGTCTTCCCCTGGCTCCGCGATGGCGAGGTCGACATCGCCCTGACCCACCGCCCCGTGGACGAACCCGGACTCGTCTCCGGCCCGGTACTCGTGCGCGAGGCACGCATGCTGGCCGTTCCCTCGGGACATCCCTTCGCCCGCCGCGAGTCGCTGTCCCTAGAGGATCTGGCCCGGGTGAGACTCCTGCGGTTGCCCGAAAACGTGCCGGACTCCCTGCAGCGGAATTGCACGCCCCGCGCCACCCCGGCCGGACGCCCGATCGAGCACGGCCCCGCGACCGCGACGTTCAACGAGATGCTCACCCTCATCGGCGCCGGTCAGGGCGCCGTCGCCGTCGGTGCGCAGGTCCGGCGCTACTACGCTCGCCCCGACGTCGCTTACGTTCCCATCAGTGACGCCCCACCCTTGGAATGGGCCCTCCAATGGCGCGCCGACGCCACCACCGCCCGCATCCGCACCTTCAACGAGTCCGCCCTCATGCTGGTCGGCGGATGACCCTCTGACACCACTGGTACTAGGGCGTGTTTCGAAAGTCCCGCCTGCCCCGCGACGCCTGGCACGCACGCTCGCGGCGTTGCCGAAACGCCCGAATAGCTCCGCTATTAGGGCGCTCCGGCGCCTTGCGATCGCACGCACCAGACGCCGCGGGGCGCGCCCTTCGGGCGG
>NZ_JBEZLR010000177.1:0-9735 GCF_040652275.1 Streptomyces sp. NPDC048275 | reverse complement strand
GCCCTCGCGGCCCTCCAGGCTCGAGTCCTTGCCCAAACAGGCGAGCCCCACAACAAGATCAAGACGACGTGTTAATGATCTGCAAGCCCTAAGGGCTGTCCCGTAATCCCTGGCGGGCGCACGACGACAGCTACGGCACCTCGCCGCGTTGTCGGAACGTCCGCATACATCCAGTATGCGGACGTCCCTCCGCCTTGCGATGCACCGCATCTGACGCCGCGTGCTGATCCACCAGGGATTACGGGACAGCCCTTGGCGAATCAAGGGGACTGGCGGACGTCCACGCGGGCCGCGTACTCCGTCAGCCCTTTCGCCGTCGCGCCCGCCCAGCCCACGTACCCGTCGGGCCGCACGAGGAAGACCCCCTCGCCGTACGCCTCGTACGGCGGAATCCGGACCGTGGGGACGGGGAGCGGGGGCAGCTCCGTGTCCGTGCCGACCGTCAGCAGGGTCCAGTGCGGGCCTCGGAAGGTGTCGAAGAGCCGTCCGCCGTCGACGGCTGCGTCCGGTGCGCGGTCGCCCGCGAGGACCGGGCCCGGGTGTGTGCGGGTCTCCTGGGTGAGGGTGGAGTCCGGGTAGCCCAGGCCGAGTTGGCGGGTCGCCGCACCGCGCCGGACCTCGCCGCGGTGGACGCTCGTGGACAGGCCGAGCATGTCCGCGGCGATGGGACGCCGCTCCTCCTCGTAGGTGTCGAGGAGCGTCTCCGAAGCCCCGCCCCCCAGCACCGCGCCCAGCTTCCAGCCCAGGTTGTAAGCGTCCTGGACGCTGGTGTTGAGGCCCTGCCCGCCGGCCGGTGAGTGCACGTGCGCCGCGTCCCCGGCGAGGAACACCCGTCCCGCCCGGAAGCGGTCCGCCAGTGCCGCCCGCGGCCGGAAGTCCGAGGCCCAGCGCACCTGCGTCACGTCCTCGGGGGCGAGGTGCGAGCGGGCCGCGACCAGCTTGCGGATGCCGTCGAGGGAGAGGTCGGGGGTGCTCCCCACCGGGAACTGGGCGGTGAGCTGGAAGTCCTCGGTGCCCGCGAGCGGGCAGATCGCGAGGAAGCCGTCGCCGTCCCCGCGCGGCGGAAAGAGCTGCCAGTTGTCGCGGTCGAGCCCGGTGAGGCGGACGTCGGCGACCAGCACCGGGTTGGGGTCCACGGTCTCGCCGGTCATGCCGATCCCGAGCGCGCGCCGCACGGCCGAACGGCCGCCGTCGGCGGCGACGACGTAGCGCGCACGGACCGGAGCGCCTGAGGCGAAGGAGGCGGTCACCCCGTCCGCGTCCTGCGTGATCCCCACCAGCTCCCGCCCGAAGGCGACCTTCCCGCCCAGCTCCGTCAGGCGCGCGAACAGGATCTCCTGCGTGCGCCACTGCGGCACCATCCACGGCCCGGCGACCGGCGAGCCGTCGTCCGCCTCGTCCGGGTCGAACATCTGGTGCTCGCCCATCCGCTTTCCGTCCTGCCAGATCATTCCGACCGGGTAGTCGCCCCCGGCCGCGCGGATCGCGTCGAGCACCCCGAGGTCGTCGAAGACCTCCATCGTGCGCGGCTGGATGCCCTTGCCACGAGAAGCGGGGAACAGCACGTCGGCCCGTTCCACCACGAGCGCGTCCACCCCGCGCCGGGCGAGGTCGATACCGAGGGCGAGGCCGGTCGGGCCCGCGCCCACGATCAGTACGTCCATGTCCATGGTCATCATGGCTCCCACCGCGAGTCTCCTTAACGCCGTTAAGTTCTGACGTTTCCGAGCGTGGCCTTAACGCTGTTAAATTGTCAAGTGTGAGCACGGAACGACGAGCGCCCCTCGACCGCAAGCGAGTCGCGGACACGGCCCTGCGGCTGCTGAACGACGTGGGCCTGGACGGCCTGACCCTGCGCGCCATCGCCAAGGAGCTGGACGTCAAGGCGCCCGCCCTGTACTGGCATTTCAAGGACAAACAGGCGCTGCTCGACGAGATGGCGACGGAGATGTACCGCCGGATGACCGAGAGCGCGCTGATGCCCGCCGACGCGACCTGGCAGGAGCACCTCCTGGCGGCCGGCCGAGGGCTGCGCGCCGCGCTGCTGCGTTACCGCGACGGCGCGAAGGTCTTCAGCGGCTCACGCTTCACCGGCACCGAGCACGCCGTCCAGATGGAGGCCACCCTGCGCACCTTCACCCAGGCCGGTTTCACCCTCGCCCAGGCGGTCCGCGCGAGCACCACCACGTACCTGTACACCCTTGGCTTCGTCACCGAGGAGCAGGGCGTCCAGCCCCTCCCGCACGAACGCCGCGAGGGCTACGACATCGAGGAACGCGCCCGTCTGATGGCCGAATTCCCGCTGTCGGCGGCGGCGGGAGCGGAGCTCTTCCAGGACTACGACCGGCACTTCGAAGAGGGGCTGGCGCTGCTGATCTCGGGCGTCGAGGCGCGGTACGGGGCGGCCAGTGACCGGCGCAGCAGCGGCGTGGACCACTTCTCCACGTAGCGGTTGAGCAGCCACGCGAGGAGCAGCATCGTCGCCATGGTCGCGCCGAAGGTGGCCCAGGACGGGAGGCCGAAGTTCCGGTGGTAGAGCCCGGTCACGACCCAGCCCAGGTGTTCGTGGACCAGGTAGAAGGGGTACGTCAGGGCGCCCGCGACGGTGAGCCACGGCCAGTCGGCCCGGCGCAGCCGGCCCAGCGCGACGGCGAGGACCGCGGCGTAGCCGAGCGTCACGATCAGGATGATGACCGCGGCCGAGCGGTAGGAGAACGGCTGGGGGTGGTAGTCGCTCGACAGGCCGGTCACCGCGTAGTGCTGGCCGGTCAGCCAGCTCACCGCGACGATGCCCCATGCGGTGACGTCCCGCCGGTCGAGGTGCAGGAGATAGATGCCCATGCCGCCGATGAAGTACGGCGCGTGCTCGGGCATCAGGGCCTGGGCGAGGAACGGCTCGTGGGCGGCCTGCGCGAGGGCCGCCGCCAGTGTCCACGCCGCGCAGAACAGCACCACGCGCCGACGGTTCGCCCCCGGCAGCACGACGCACAGCGCGAACAGCGCGTAGAAGCGGACCTCGACCCACAGGGTCCAGCACACGCCGAGCACCCGGTCGGCGCCCAGCGGCTGCTGAAGCATCGTCAGGTTCAGCAGCGCTTCGCTGAAGGACACCGTCTTGTACGCCACGCCCGGTAGCGCGAACACGGCCGTCACCAGCACGACCGCCACCCAGTACGCGGGGAGCAGACGGGAGGCGCGGGACGCGAAGAACGACCCGAGCGGTCGGCCCCAGCCGCTCATGCAGATGACGAAGCCGCTGATCACGAAGAAGATCTGGACGCCGAGGCAGCCGTAGGCGAACCACGAGTGCAGCGTGGGGAACTGGTCCTTGGGTGAGGATCCCCAGGCCCGGGTGACCTCGCCGCCCCGGCCGCCGTAGTGATAGACCGCCACCATCAGCGCGGCCACCAGCCGCAGCCCGTCCAGCGCGCGCAGCCGGCCCCCGGAGGCCTTCACGGCCGAGGCGCCCCGCACCTCCCCGGGGGCGGCCCCGGTGGGATGCGGTGTTGGTGTCCTCACGGCCGTTTCGGTCACGCTGGTACCCCCGTAGTGCGCCACGGGCTCTGTTCGCGCACACCTGGTCGAATGTGATGAAGACGGAAAAAGCGGATGTTTGCGACAACTCTAGGACGCTAATCGACGACTTCTGTTCATCGAAGCCACGATTTGCCCTCCGGCCGCAAGGGGTTCACCTTCACGTCGTATTGACTTCTTACTGTGCTCCAACCCACTCGCGCCTTGACGCAGCTTCACCGACTTCGCCAGACCCAGAGCAGGAGCACCATGACGACGGTTCGCAGCAGATGGTCTCGTTCCCGGCCAGGGGGCCTGACATCGCCGCCGACGGACGCCGGCCCGCCGACCGCCGAGGCCGCCCCCGCCGAGCTGGAGGAATGCCTGCGCGCATGCGCCGCGCACAGCGGCAAGCTCGTGGGAAGCCTCGACTCCAAGCGCGTGCAGCTGGCCGAGCAGCTGCGGCGGATGCTCGCGCTCTGGGCCGCCGACCAGCAGCCCGCGCCGACCGCGGCGAGCAGCCTGCTCAGGCGCGGCACCAAGGGAGCGGTCGGCAGCAGCCTGAGCAACGAACTGCTCGACGCGCTCCTCGCCGTCGCCAACAAGGCGCTGGAATGCCGCTACGACGACGAGCTGAACCTCGCCCTGCTCATCAGCGACACCGTCCTGACCCAGCGCAAGAACTCCCGGGCCGGCTGGCGGCTGCGCGGCCGGCTGCTGGAGGCCATGGGCCGCCCGGCCGCCGCGGTCGACGCCTATGACCGCTACCTGGGCCTGACCACCGAGGACGGATTCGGCGTCCGCGCCAAGGTCGCGGGCATCCGCACGGCCCAGCAGCGGCGCGCGGAGCTGCTCGAGCTGCTGGAGCGCGGTGTCCCGGCCGGCGCGCAGTTCAGCTCGCGGCCCCCGACCGACGTATGGGCCGAGGGACTCCAGGCACAGGCCGGCGGCGACTGGGACGGCGCGCAGGCCCGCCTGGTCGGCGCACTCATCGCCATGGACCGCACGGAAGCCCCCGAGCAGGACTTCCAGGAGGCGCTCAGCCAGTACGTCGACCTGTGCACGGGGGCCCACCTGCGGCCCACCCCCGAACTGACCCAGATCCTGGGGCTCTTCGCCGAGCAGCGCCGCAGCCGGATGCGCGGCCCCGTGGACGACCCGCTCTTCGGCGGCACCCAGTGGCTCAGCCTCGGCGAGTTCCGCAACCAGATCGCCGGGAAGTCCATCTGCCTCATCGCCAACTCCGGCAAGGTCGGCGAGAGTTCGATGGGCTCCGAGATCGACTCGTACGACCTGGTCGTGCGCTTCAACTCGTACCGCATCGAAGCCGCCCACACCGGCAAGCGGACGGACATCCACGTGTCCATCCACAAGCACGGGTTCAACTGGGACAAGCCGGTGACCACCCGGCTCGTCTTCGGCGGGATATCCGGCGACTGGAAGTACTCCCTGCGCAACCGGCTGGTGCCGGGCGCCCAGAAGTACCTGGGCGACGAGTCGCTGCGCTGGCCGCTGCGCAACATCGGCAGGCTGGGCGCCGACAAGTGGCCCGCGATTCCCACCAGTGGCTTCAACATGCTCTGGATGCTCGACTTCCTCGACGTCAGCCCCACCCTCGACCTGATCGGCTTCGACTTCTACGAGAGCGGCGCGTACCGCATCGACGCCGCCATGAAGATGCCCATCACGTCCGTGCACGAATACACCAGCGAGAAGGCGTGGGTCATGGAACGGGCCCAGAGCGTCTCCGGCATGAGGATCTCCCTGCGATGACCGCGACCCACATACCCGCCCCCGGTTCCGCCTCCGGTTCCGTCGCCGCGGGCAACGCCGCCGCGACCGGCCTCGCGACACCGGCCGCCGACCAGAACTCCGCCCGTGCTCTCACCGGCAAGCGCCGCATCGCCTTCGCGAGCTTCGTCGACGAGAACTACCTGCCCGGGTTCCTCGCCCTGCTGCGCTCGCTCGCGCTGTCCAACCCGGGCGTTTGCGAGGACTTCATCGTCCTGCACGACGATCTGCGCCCGTCCTCCGTGGCCCGCATCCGCGCCCTGCACCCGCGCATCGAGCTGCGCCGCGTCGACGCCGACCACTACGACACGTTCGCCAAGGGCGACCAGGACAACTACCTGGTCCGCAAGGCGTACTTCATCCTCGACGTGTTCCGCATCCGGGACTACGACACCATCATCACCCTGGACACCGACATGGTGGTCCTCAGCTCGCTGTCCGAGCTGCTCTCGCTGCGCGAGGGGCTCGCGGCCGTACCGCAGTTCTTCTACGGCCAGCACAAGCTCAACAGCGGTCTGCTGGTCATCCAGAAGGAATACCTGACCGACGAGTTCTGCGCGAAGATCGACGAGGTCGGCCGGGCCGGCAGCTACGAGCTGGACAAGCACGACCAGGGCATCCTGAACGCCGTGCTCGACGGCGCCTTCGTCCGCCTCGACCCGCGCTACAACTTCGTCAAGCGCCGGCTGTCCGGGGACCTCCCGGTGCCCGAGGACACGGCCATCCTGCACTTCACCGGTCGGCACAAGCCCTGGCAGGGCGGCGAGGCCGGATACAGCCAGGCGCAGGAGCGCTGGGCCGAGTTCGACATCGACGACGCCGAGCTGCACGCCACCTACCTCACCCGCTCCGGGGGCCTGCACCACGACCTGATCGTGCACTACGGCACCCCGCACCTGGAGCGCACCGGTGACGTCGACACCGCCCGCAAGGTCGCCCTCGCGCACATCGGCGCCGGTGACTACCAGGCCGCTGTCGACATCATGGAGCGGGTGCACATCCCGGTCGACGAGGCCTGGCCGCACGAGGTCTACGGGCACGCCCTGATGAGCGTCTCCCGCTATGAGGAGGCCAAGGCCCAGCTGCTGCTGGCCACCTCCGCGCCCAACCGTGCAGCCACCGCCTTCGCCCGGCTCTCCCAGATCTCCTGGGTCCACAACGACGACACCACCGCGCAGAAGTACGCGATGGCCGGTCTCGGCGTCGACCCCACGCACCGCGCCAGCCGCCTCTGGCAGCAGCGCACCATCAGCATGCCGACCCAGCAGCAGAGCAGCCCCGAGGACCAGCTCGCGCACGTCGCGTTCTTCATGGACCGTCAGGGCAACGCGGGCGACAAGCTGCTGCCGGAGAGCGTCCGCCTCGCCTTCGATCCGGACACCACCGCCCGCCGCTGGCACTCGGTGCACGCCCACCGGCTGTTCGACGAGGCCGCCCTGGAGCGTGTCAACGCCCGCCGCGGCCTGGTCATCGGCGGCGGCGGCCTGTTCATCCCGGACACCATGCCCAACGGCAACAGCGCCTGGCAGTGGAACGTCCCCGACGACCTGCTGAACCGCATCGACGTGCCGATCGCGGTCTTCGCCGTGGGCTTCAACGCCTTCGACGGCCAGTCCTACCGCGCCAACCGGTTCCGGGATTCACTGCGGCTGCTCGTCGAGAAGTCCTCCTTCTTCGGGCTGCGCAACCACGGCTCGATCGAGAAGGTGCGGGCCATGATCCCCGCGCACCTGC
Organism: Streptomyces sp. NPDC048275; assembly: GCF_040652275.1. Taxonomy (NCBI): domain Bacteria; kingdom Bacillati; phylum Actinomycetota; class Actinomycetes; order Kitasatosporales; family Streptomycetaceae; genus Streptomyces; species Streptomyces sp. NPDC048275. Next base: position 2,697 of record NZ_JBEZLR010000177.1, on the reverse strand, counting down.
ACGACAAGGTGCGCTTCCAGCCCTGCCCCACCACGGTCACGCGCCAGCTGGTCGACGGCTGGCAGGACCCGGCCGGGCGCGACGACACCATCCTGATCAACGCGGCCTACGACCGCGCCGGTCTGCGCTTCGGCCACGACTACTCCTACTTCCTGGCGCAGATGGCGGAAGCGGTGCGCGGCCTGGGCAAGCTGGCCGAGGTCCAGTGCGTGGCCCACTCGCTCGACGACGAGAAGATGGCCTTCGACCTGCGCCGCGAGCACGGCATCTCGATGCCCGTCATCCCGATGTACGACTTCGACAACGACGAGATCCGCGATCTGTACGCCCGCACCAAGCTGGTGATCGGCATGCGTGGGCACGCCGGCATGATCCCGTTCGGCTGCGGTACGCCCATCATCAGCCTCATCTCGCACCCGAAGATGGCGTACTTCCTGCGCGACATCGAGCGGCCCGAGTGGGGCGTGTCCGTGCACGACCGCAACCTTGCCGGGCTGCTCGTCGAGCGCGCGCAGGGCCTGCTGGCCGACCACGCCGCGACCGTCGCCGACGTGCACGGCCGTCAGCAGGAACTGTGGAAGGCCACCGAGGCGAACGCCGCGGAGCTGCGTACGATCCTGCGCGGCTGATCCCAGGCGGACCTGCCTGTCGCACACGCCCCCACGGCCATCTGGCCGCGGGGGCGTATGCGTTGCTCGCCGCTGTGGTGGCCGGTGATCCAAACGACAGGCCCCAGGGAGGATGGCGTCCCGCACAATGGAGTGATGAGCGACGGTACTTCGCCGGCAACGGCCCAACCGCCGCGCCGGTTGATCAAGGACGACGAGCTGGCCGGTCATTCCGTGGTGGCCAACAGCACCATGAACCGCGAACGGGTCCTGGCCGGCGTCAACAGCTACACCCGCGAACTCGGCTTCGACCCCGCCGAGTTCCTGAGCGGCCACGGCCCCGCCCCGTCCTGGCTGGACCTGTGCAGCGGAGAAGGGCTCGCCCTGCGCGCGGCGGCGCAGCGGCTCCCGCAGGCTGTGATCACCGGCGTCGACCTGGTCGGCCCGCTGCTGCGGCCCGCGCTGCCCGACGGCCTCGAACTCATCGCCGCGGACCTCGGCCGATGGTCCCCGGCGCGCCGCTACGACCTGATCACCTGCGTCCACGGGCTGCACTACATCGGCGACCGACTCGCCCTGCTGGAACGGGCCGCCTCCTGGCTCACCGGCACCGGCCTGCTGGTCGCCCATCTCGACCCCGCGACGCTGCGGCGACCCGACGGACGGGACGCCTCCCGCCCGGTCCTGGCGGCACTGCGCGCCGCCGGCTTCGCCTACTCGGCCCGCCACCACCGCCTCACCCTGCGAGGCGGTCGCTCCATCACCCTGCCCTTCACCTACCTCGGCGCCGACCCGCACGCCGGCCCCAACTACACCGGCCAGCCGGCCGTGGCGTCGTACTACCGCGGGTGATGGGCACATCTGGGCCAACCCCGGAGGCCGTGAACAGGCCTCGCCGAGGTCGCCGGTGGCCCAGATGCGCCCCGCCAGGTCAGCGTCCGCGGTTCACCGGCGTACGGCCTTCCTGACCAGCCGCTTGATCCTCGCCACCGGGGAACGGCGGCCAGGGGCCTTCCGCTCCTGCACGGCGGCCTTTCTGAGCTGCTCGAAGTGGTCGGCGCGGGTGCGGCTGAGGTATTCGTCCGAGGTCAGCGGCTTGGCGATCGACCAGGCCTGCTTGTGCCGGCCGTCGTAGTGCGCGACGTACGCCTTGGCCAGTTCCAGTACGGACTTGAAGGGGATCCCGCCGGTGTGGTCGCGGTCGATGCGCTCCTGGACGGCCGAGATCAGCGCGAGCTTCTCGTCGAAGGTGAAGCTGTCCTCCGAGATGGCCTTCAGTACGTCCTCGGGAATTGGCTTGATCACCTCGAAGGCGAGCGTGGAGCGTACCGGCGGCCCGGCGATCTCGATGTACGGCAACAGGGCACCCGTGCTGTAGTGCAGCCAGGGCAGCCGGGGGCCCGCGAAGTCCTGGTGCAGGACGACCGAGCCGGGCCGCAGCCGGGTCAGGAAGCGCTCGGAGACGCAGCGGAACACCCGGGCCGTCTTGGCTATGTCGATGTGCAGGAACTCGACGGGGGTGTGGTCGTCGGGGTCGGAGGTCTGCCAGAGGTCGCCGGCGTGGATCTCCAGGAACGGCAGGAACGGCTCGAGCCTGCCGCGGAAGTCGTTCAGGAACGAGTTGTCGCCCTCGGGCTTGGCGCCGGAGGTGAAGAACTTCTCGGTGGCGAAGGTGCCCTTGCCCACGTGGAAGAAGTCGTACGCGTGCAGCTTGCCCGTGCGCTCGTCGAAGACGGGGCTGTCGCGCAGGCCGAGGGCGAGGGCGTAGGTGGAGCCGCCGCCGCCGGAACCCAGCTCCACCAGCCGGTCCTTGCCCGCGAGCTGATGGCGTCCCAGGAGATACAGGAACCGCAACTCCCAGCTGCTCACTTGGGAGTACGGGATCGTATCCGGCAACTGGACGTCGTCGATGAGGGGATAGAGCCGGCCGAGGTTCGTCATGAGTGCCTCACGGAGTCGGTTGGTTTATTCCTCTGCTGACCTGAATGCGCGATCCTAGTACTCCAGTTGTAGATCGCGATCTTCATGCCTGAGTGGCTTGTCGCTGGTAGTGGCTGTCCTGGGATCGGGCCTGGTGGCGGCGTCGCCA
>NZ_JBEZLR010000176.1:0-10026 GCF_040652275.1 Streptomyces sp. NPDC048275 | reverse complement strand
GGACTCAGCGAACGCGGGGGACCAGCGCACCCAAAACCGTTCGGGATGCGCACAGTTCCGGGACGTGGGTACAAAGCCCACTCCTGGACACTGTTTAGGAACGGTTTCCACGGCCTCCGTCATGAGGATCCCTTCGTGTGCTGGGTGAACCAGCCGCGCTGGACGGCCTTCGTCACATCCGGCTCGCCCTTGACCTTGCCGCTGTCCACGAAGAACCGGGCCGTGTCCGCGTATCCCTTGAGGTCCTCGGCGGTGAAGTCGCGGGCTCCGAAGTCGATCTCCTTGATCGCGTTCAGGGTCTGGTCCACCTCGACCTTCACGGCCTGCTTCGTGGCCCGGGCCGCGGCCTTCGGGTCGCTCTCGGTCAGCCGTGCCGCCTCCTGGAGGGTCTGTGCGACCTTCACGGCGGTGTCGGGATTGGCCTTCAGCCAGTCGGCGCTCGTGAGCAGCCACTGGGAATAGGTCAGACCGTAGGCGCCGGTGTTCTCCAGGACCCTGCCGCCCTGCTCGACGCCCTTGGCGGGCCACGGCTCCCACAGGACGTACGCGTCGACGTCGCCCTTCTTCATCAGGGCCGGGATCTCGGGCGGGTCGGCGGTGACGAACTCGACCGATTTCGGGTCGATCCCCTTCGACTCCAGGAACCGGGTCGCGGCGAGCTCGGACAGCCCCGGGGCGACCGCCATCTTGCGGATCTTCGAGGGGGACGTCACCTTCGGGCCGAGGACGACCTTGAGATACTTTCCGGACTGCTCGTACACCATCAAGGACCGCAGGTCGGGGTCCTGCTGCAGCATGCTGATGGTGGTGGTGTCCGAGTTCCCGGACATCTGCACCTGGCCGGCGGAGAGGTTGTTGACGCCTTCGCTGCCCTGCCCGAACTGGACGAGCTGGACGTTGAGACCGTGCTTGGCCCACAGCCCTTCGGCGTCGGCGAGGAAGAAGGGCGCGTACGAGGCGTCGATACCGACTCCGATGCGGATCGTGGGGCCCGCGGCGTTCTTGCCGGAACCGGCTGCCGAGTCGGTGGTGGCCGCGCTGCACGCGGTGAGCGAGAGCAGTGCGACGGCGAGGGCGGCGGGGCCGGTGAAGGGGCGTCTTGTCATAAACCGTGTCTCCATGAACACCTCAGGGGTCGCTGGGAGACCGCCGGTATCGGCTGGCCCTGGGACCGAGATTTGGCGCACCGTAGACCGGGGCGTGCCGTACACGCATGGATAGGGGTCCGCTGAACGGGACGCGCCGGTGATCCCCGCTGTCCGGCCGGTGTCCGCCGCCTGTGCCCGGGCCCCCACCCGGTGACTGCGCGTACCCGCGCGGGCGTTCTGCTCAGCGGGACAGGTCCCTTGGGCGGATCCACCGGTCCGCCGCATGCTCGCTGTCACAGTTCACCGGCAGCAGGAGGACACGCACGATGACGGTCGAGGACTCTCCCGACGCACAGACCACTGTCCGCGGCCGCCGCAGACCGGCAGGAGAGCCCGGACGCCAGGACTGGAAGTCATGGCCCCACTACGACGCGGCGGGCGCGGGTTTCCGGGGCTACTGGTACCCGGTCACCTGGTCCAGCCAGGTCACCGCCGATCCGCTGCCGTTCACGATCTGCGGCGAGAAGATCACGCTGATCCGGGACAACGGCACCGCGTACGCGCTGCACAACCGGTGCCCGCACCGCGGGGTGCCGCTGTCCGAGGGCAACCAGCAGTTCCCCGGCACCGTCAGCTGCCCGTACCACGGCTGGACCTTCGACCTGCCCACCGGCAAGCTGTCCGCGGTCATCACCGACGGACCCGGCTGCCGGCTGACCGGCAAGGTATCGGTGCGCACCTACGCGGTCGAGGAGCGCCTCGGCATGGTGTGGGTGTACATCCCCCTCGCCGACGAGGAGCCGCATCCGATCGACTCGCAGCTGCCCGAGGAACTCGTCGACAACGCCTTCGTGATGGGCGGCCGGATCGACCCGCGCAGCGGCAACTGGCGCTTCGCCTGCGAGAACGGCTTCGACGAGGGCCACGCCAAGTATCTGCACCGCACCGCGCTGTGGCGGCTCTTCAAGCCCATGCCGACCTGGAACGTGACCCGGGTGGTGCCCAGGGGCCGCTGGATCTTCCGGGTGCAGGACGAGGTCTACTGGGAGGCCGACTTCCCCGGGGTGGGCCGCTGGACGAACAAGCGCTGGTGGAAGGCCCAGCCGCCGAAGGAGACCTTCAACATCGGCAACACGGGCAAGCCGGACAAGGTCAACCCGACGATCGAGGCCCAGGAGTTCCCCGGCTTCGCGTCCCTGTCGATGCCCGGCGTGCTGCGCATCGCCTATCCGAACTTCATCCACTACGAGTTCTACGTCCCTGTCGACGAGGACAACCACCGCTATGTCGGCGTGATGGTCAACTTCACCGAGGGCTGGCAGACCCTGCGGTTCTACGCCAAGTACCTGGGTGCGATCCGCTGGCTGTTCCACGGCCAGTTCTCCGGTCAGGACGCGTGGATGGTCGACATCACCGACGCTCCCCCGGAGAAGCTCTACCGCCCCGACATCTCGCTGACCGCCTGGCGCAACCTCAGCGAGGAGGAGTACGGCAAGAAGCTTGCCGCCACAGGCTCCGGCAGCGGTTTTGGCACCGACGAGAAGAAGGCATGACCATGGGCCGCACACTGTTCACCCTGCTGATCGGGGCCGCGATCGCGGTCGGACTCCCGTTCGCCAAGAAGCGCTTCGAGCGCACCACCATGACCCAGGTCCACAGGATCAACCAGTGACCGGCGCACAGGAGTTGACGGGCCTGGACGAACGGCGGGCGGGCTGGGTCCGCGACGCCTGGCGCAACGTCAGCGGCGACCGGCTGCGCGAGCTGATCATCGGGCTCGTCGACATCCCGAGTCCCACCGGCGAGGAGGCCCCACTCGCCGCCCACATCGCCGACACGCTGACGTCCGTCGGCTGCCGCGCCGCCGTCCAGCCGCTCGACGACCGGCAGGCCAACGCCTGGGCCCGTCTCGACGGCGACAAAACCGGCCCCGACCTCATGCTCTACGCGCCCATCGACACCCTGACCGTGGGCGAGGAGAGCGAGGACCTCCCCTGGATCGGGCCCGAGTTGCGGGACGACATGCGTCCGCGGGCCACCGTCTACGACGACCTGGTCGTCGGGCTCGGGGCGTCCAACCCCAAGGGCCACGCCGCGTGCGTGATGATGGCCGCCGAGGCGATCTCGCTCGCCGGGATCCCGCTCACCGGCGACCTGGTCGCGGCGTTCGGCGCGGGTGGTATGCCCACCAACGCCCGGCCGGTCGGCACCCGCCGCAACACCGGGCAGGGGGTGGGGTGTTCGTTCCTCCTGGAGCAGGGTGTGTGGACCGATTACGCGGTCATCGCCAAGCCCGGCTGGACGGTGTCCTGGGAGGAGGTCGGCCTCGTCTGGTTCGAGGTCACGGTACGCGGCACGCACACGTACGTCGGCTCGCGCCACCGCCTCCCGTACGACAACGCCGTCGCCCGCGCCGGTGAGGTGGCCCGGCATCTGGAGGAGTGGTTCGCCGAGTACGCCGAGCGGCACACCGCCGGCACGGTCGCACCGCAGGGCATCGTCTCCTCGGTGCGCGGCGGCTGGCCGCGGATGGCGGCGGTGACCCCGGCCGCCTGCACTCTCATGGTGGACCTGCGCATCGGTCCGGACATGACACCCCTGCGGGCCAAACGGGAGTTCATGGCCGTCATCGACACCCTCCGCGACAAGCTTCCCGGCCTCGACATCACCGCCGAGATGGTCCTGGCGATCCCCGGCACACGGACCCCTGCGGACAGCTGGATCTGCCGTAGCGCGATGGCCGGCTGGGCGGCGCTCGAGGGGCGGGAACACGAAGTCGTCCGGGGCAACAGCGGTGCCACCGACGCGAACATCCTGCGCGGGCGCGGCATCCCCACCGTGCGGGTCGGGATGCCGAAGGTCGCCGAGTCCCCCTTCGACATCGACTTCGCGCGAGGCATGAACACCGTCTCCGTACGGGCCATGGAGAAGCTGACGCGCCATCTGATCCGTACGGCGGTCGACACCGTGACCCGGTCCCACGCCGAACTGGAAGCCGAGCAAGAAGGAGCAGCGGCATGACCGAGATCGTCCTGGGTGTGGGCGCTTCGCACAGCACGCTGATGAACACCCACTGGGAGGAGACCCTCCACAGGGACCGCGCCGAGAGGTTCCGGGAAGCGCTCGGCGAGGCGCGCGACGCGCTCGCCGCGGCCCGGCCCGACACGGTGATCCTGGTCGGGTCCAACCACTTCCGGGGTTTTTGGCTGGACCTGATCCCGAGCTTCACGATCGGCGTCGGCGAGTGCGTGGCGAGTGGCGAGTCCGGTACGCCCAAGGGGCCGCAGCCGGTGGACGTCCCGCTCGCCCGGCACATCGCGGGCTGTCTGGTGGAACAGGGGAGTCATGACCCGGCGTTCTCGGCCCGGCTGCAGATCGACCACGGTCAGTCGCACGCGATCCAGTACCTCCTGGAGGGGCTGGACGTCGAGCTCGTACCGATCGTCGTGAACGTCTTCGCCCCGCCGCTGCCCACCCTCGCCCGCTGCGAGGGACTGGGCCGGGCGATCCGGGACGCCGTGCTGGCCTTCCCCGGGGACCGCCGCGTGGCCGTCGTCGGCTCGGGCGGGCTCTCGCACCGGCTGCCGTGGCCGGACTGGCGTGCACCGCAGGGCGAGGACGAGGAGTTCATGGTCGGTGCCTGGCTGAACGGCCGGGAGAACTGGCAGGACTACGACATCCGGCGCCGCGAGATCATCCGGGCCGCCGAGGCCGCGCTGAACCCGGCGTTCGACGACGAGTTCCTGACCCTCGTCGAGAACGGCGAGACGCACCGCATCACCGAGTACACGACCGACGAGCTGGAGAAGGTGGCCGGTAACGGCGCGCAGGAGGTGCGCACCTGGCTGCTCATGTCCGCCCTGCTCGACCACACACCGGGCCGGCGGCTGGCGTACGAGCCGATGCCCGAGTGGCTCACCGGCATGGCCGTCGCCGTCCTGGACCCCGCCCTGAACAACGAAAGGCAGTCATGAGCATCTGGACCGAACTCTCGGGCATCGACTACCGGCACGCTTACGTGCAGACCGGCGATGTCACCACCCGTGCCCTGCAGGCCGGGCCCGAGGACGGCGAGCACGTCGTGTTCCTGCACGGCACGACCGGCCACCTGGAGGCGTTCGTCCGCAACATCCCGGCGCACGCCTCGGCCGGCTACCGCTGCCACGCCGTCGACATGCTCGGCCACGGCTACACCGGCAAGCCGGACCGCCCGGGTGAGATCCCGGCGTACGTCGAGCACTTGCTGGCGTACCTCGACGCGGTGGGTGCCGAACGCGCCCACCTGGTCGGTGAGTCGCTGGGCGGCTGGGTGTCGTCCTGGGCGGCGAGCGAGCACCCGGACCGGGTCGCCTCGCTGCAACTGCTGTGCATGGGCGGCACCAAGGTCAACCCGGCGGTGATGGAGCGGCTGAAGACCTCCACCCGCAGCGCCGCGCTCGAAGAGGAGATCTCCCGCACCCGGGAGCGGCTGGCGTTGCTGTGGGCCGCGTGGGACGAGGACCTGGGCGACGAGCTGACCCAGGTGCGCTACGACATCTACCACCGCCCGGAGTTCCAGCAGAACCTGCACAACCTGCTGGCGCTGCAGGAGGTCGAGGCGCGCGAGCGCAATCTGCTCCGGCCCGACCGCATGGCGCGGATCAAGGCCCCGACGCTGGTGGTGTGGGGCAACAAGAACCCGCTCGGGGACGTCCCGGAGGCCGAGGCGATCGCCGCCGCGATCCCCGGGTCCCGGCTGGAGGTCTTCAACGAGTGCGGGCACTGGCCGCAGCACGAGAAGGCCGAGCTGTACAACCCGCTGAGCCTGGCGTTCCTCGCCGAGACATCCTCGGCCGGCTGATCGTGCGGCCCTCGCCGAAGCCGCCGACCGCTGAGCCCTCGCCCTCGCCCTCGCCCTGACCGTTGCCCGTCAAGTCCCCACCGTAACCGTTGATCGTGAGGTGCCTGCCATGACCGTCGTTTCGATCGCCCACGCCGCGGCTCCCGCTTCCGCCGCGTCACCCGCTTCCTGTCCCGACCCGATGAACTCCGTCCTCGGCAAGGTGCGGCCCATCCTGGAGGCGTTCAGCGTCGACGACGATTCGCTGTCCCTCGGCGAGCTCGTGCGCCGTACGGGCGTGGCGAAGGCCACCGTGCACCGGCTCTGTCAGGAGCTGGTGGTCTGGGGTCTGTTGGAGCGAGCGGGCTGCGACTACCGGCTCGGGCTGCGGCTGTTCGAGATCGGCCAGCGGGTGCACCGGCAGCGGATCCTGCGCGAGGTGGCGCAGCCCTACATGGAGGACCTGCTGCTGGCCACCCGCGAGACCATCCACTTCGCGATCCACGACGGCATCGACGTGGTCTACCTGGAGAAGATCCTGCCGCACCGGGGGATGAGCGAGGAGTCCCGGGTGGCGGGCAGACTCCCGCTGTACTGCACCGCCACCGGCAAGGCGATCCTGGCCTTCTCCCCCACCGCCCTGTTCGGCGAGGTGGTGCGCAGCGGGCTGAAGCCGTTCACCCGTCACACCATCACCTCGCCGGGGCGGCTGCGCGGCCGGCTGGAGCGGATCCGGGAGCAGGGCATCGCGACCGAGGCGGAGGAGATCAGACTCGGCTACATGAGCATGGCTGTGCCGGTCTTCGGCCGGCAGAACGCGTTGGCGGGCGCGTTGTCGATCACCGCACCCACCTACCGGGTGGACGCCGCCGCGCACGCGAGCGCGTTGCGCACCGCGGGACTGGGCATCAGCCGGTCGCTGCGGTCGGCCCTGTGAGCGCGCTGGAGGAGGTACTGGCACGCGCCCGCGGACTGATCGGGCGGTGGGAGGACGAGGACTGCGGCACGGTGACCGTCAAGGACTTCTGCCGGTACGCCGCCGCGCTCAACGATGTCGGCTACCTCCGCCGGGCCCGGGCGCGGGAAGCCGCGGGTGCGGCGGTCGAGGCTCCCGCTCTGTTCCTCGCCGCGACCATGAGCTGGGAAGACGGGCCGACCGAACAAGAACTGCGGCCGGACGGACTGGCCGCCCGGGAGTCGCCGTGTACCCGGGGCCTTGCGGTGCGTCAGGTGCACGGCGGCCAGTCCGTACGGCTGACCCGGGCCCTGCTCGCGGGCACCCGGGTCACCGCCTCCCGTGCGGTCACCTCCGCCGAGCGGAAGCAGGGCCGGTCCGGCACCTTCGTCCTGCTCGGCCTCAGTACCCGCTTCACCTCGCCGGACGGGAACGAACTGACGGCTGTGGACGAGACGATCGTCGTGCTGGACGCCGTCGGCTCCGGAGCCGCGTCATGAACGTCCACGCCCCGCTCCCGGCGCCCGCCCCTGTCGTCGGTGACGTCTGCCCACCACGGCGGTACACGCACAGCAGGGTGCAGCTGTTCCGCTTCAGCGCCGTGTCGTGGAACTCCCACCGCATCCACTACGACGCCGGGTTCGCCGCCACGGAGGGCTTCCCCGACGTGGTCGTGCAGTCCACCCTGCACGGCGAGACACTCACCCGGTACGCCTTGGCATGGGCCGGACCCGACTCCCGCCTGACGGCGGTGAGCTGGCGCAACCAGGCCACCGCGGTGGCCGACGAACCACTCACCTGGACGGCGACCGTCCGCACGGTCGAAGGCACACGCCTGTCGCTCGACGTGGCGATCACCAAGGCCGACGGCACCTGCTGCGTCACGGGCGCCGTCGAGCTGGACCTCGGCTGAGTGGTGGGCCGCCGGGTGTCCCGCCAGACGGACCGGTTCCGTTGGGCGGGGCGCCGTTGGTCCATACGCTCCTGGACCATGAGCGTTCTTGCTGATGAGCCGGTCACCGCGGACGATTCCCCGGTGGTCGAAACCGACATCCTGATCATCGGTGCCGGCCCGTCGGGCCTCTACGGCGCCTACTACGCGGGCTTCCGCGGACTGCGCGTCGCGGTCATGGACGTACTGCCCCAGCGCGGCGGCCAGATCAGCGCGATGTACCCCGAGAAGCCCATCTTCGACATCGCCGGCTTCCCCTCGGTGCGCGGACGCGACCTGGTGGACAACCTGGTCGCCCAGGCGGCGCCGTACGGTGTCCGCTACCTTCTCGGACAGCGGGCGGTCGAACTGTCCCATCAGCCGGACGGCCGCCCCGTCGTCCGCAGCGACACGGGAACGACCGTACGAGCCGGGGCAGTGGTGATCACCGGCGGTGTCGGCACCTTCACCCCCAGGCCGCTTCCGGCGGGCGAGGACTACCTCGGCCGCGGGCAGGTCTACTTCGTACCGGACCCGGCCGACCACACGGACCACGACGTGGTCGTCGTCGGCGGCGGCGACAGCGCCTTCGACTGGGCGGCGACGCTCGCCTCGACCGCCCGGTCCGTCACGCTCGTCCACCGCACCGCCCGCTTCCGCGCCCACCACGCGAGCGTGGAACGGGTGCGGGCCCTCGGCATCGAGATCATCACCGATCACGATGTGAGCGCGCTGCACGGCACTTCGGCACTCGAGCGGGTCGAGGTCCAACACCGCGCCACGAAGGCCACCCGGCTGCTCCCCGCCCACACCGTCGTCGCCGCCCTCGGCTTCGTCGCCGACCTCGGCCCGCTCCAGACCTGGGGACTCGAACTCCAGGCACGGCGGATCGCCGTGGACACCCGGATGGCCACCAACCTGCCCCGCGTGTTCGCCGCCGGTGACATCACCGACTACCCGGGCAAGGTGCGTCTGATCGCCGTGGGCTTCGGCGAGGTCGCCACCGCCGTCAACAACGCGGCCACCGTCATCGACCCGGAGGCGGCACTCTTCCCCGGTCATTCCACCGACAAGGAGAACTGACATGGCCTATGTGATCGGCCCGGCCTGCGTCGACACCATGGACCGGTCGTGCATGGAGGAATGCCCGGTCGACTGCATCTACGAGGGCGAGCGCAAGCTCTACATCAACCCGGTGGAGTGCATCGACTGCGGCGCCTGCGAGACCGCCTGCCCCGAGCAGGCGATCACTGTCGACCGCCTCGCCGACCCGGAGTTCCGCGCCGACAACCGCCGCTTCTTCGAGGAGACGCTGCCTGGCCGTACGACGCCGCTCGGCACGCCGGGCGGAGCCAGTGGCCTCGGCCCGGTCGGCGCCGACACGCATCTGGTCAGCTCCGCGTCGGGCAGCACCCGATGAGCACCTCGGACGTCGCCAAGGCCGCCGACGCGCTCCTGGAGGCCACACCCGGACCGGCATGACGTGCCGTTGCTTCGATCATCAAGCGGTCTCAGCAATCCCGATGTTTCCGACGGAATGGTCCGTAACGGTGTCACCAGAGCGCGAGTTGCGCACCGGTGTCCTGTTGACGGTCTCCCGTTTCCTTCCCTGCCCGGGGGCTGGGGATTGCGCCACCTGCCCGCCCCGTCCCGGCCTTGCGGCGCGGGCGGGTGGTGCGGGTCTTACGGTCGGCTCCACGGGGCTTCGACTCCGCCTTGGCGGGGTCCAGGTCTCCGGCCACTCCGGTACCTGTCGTGCGGGCCCCGAGGGCGACCAGGTTGTGTCCGGCGTTCGCATCCCGGTCCAGGACGAGCCCGCAGTTGTCGCACTCGAAGACACGCATGCTGAGAGGCAGCTCGGCTTTCACCACACCGCAGCGCGAGCAGGTCTTCGAGGAGGGGAACCAGCGGTCGGCGACGACGAGTCGCGTGCCGCGCCGGCGGGTCTTGTTGGTGAGCTGGCGGCGGATCTCCCCGAACACGGCATCCGCGATCCGACGGGACAGACGCCGGTTGCGGCCCATGCCTGCGACGTTGAGGTCTTCGACGACGATCGTGCCGTACTCGCAGGCGAGACGGGTCGTCAGCTTGTGGCGACTCTCGTTGTCCGCTTGTCCGCTGAAAGCGCGGTGAGGGCACCGTGAAACCGGGTGGGCGCAGGCTCTGTGTCAGAAGGAAGGCGACGCGGAGCCCACCCGGGGACCGCGACAGATCCGAGGAGCAGACAACCATG
>NZ_JBEZLR010000175.1:0-10032 GCF_040652275.1 Streptomyces sp. NPDC048275 | reverse complement strand
ACGGTTTTGATCTAGACAGTCCAGATCATCGCAGGTGGGAGGCACCCTTCTTCCGCCGGAGCGTCAGGTCACGGCCTCAGCTGAACACATGAGGTGAACGTCGGCGAGGCCGCGTACGATCTGACCCTTCCTACGGGCGCTGCAACGCACAGATGGGCAGGAACACCGAAGGGGAAGAGGGGGAGCGGGAAACCATGGGGGAGAGGCAGCCGGTGGACGAGGACATCCAGGATGCGCTGGACTGGGCACGGCAGCGTCTCAAGGAGATGGGCGTCTTCGAGGTGCAGGACGGACTGCGGTGGGCAGCGGCCCACGGGCTCGTCCAGTCCGTGTGGCGCAACGGCCCGATCGAGGACGCGCACGCCTCTCGTCCGACCAGCCGGCGCAAGGCGCTGCACGACGGGACGATGTTCGCGCGCAACACCTGGCTCACCCGGCAGGCGTTCGAAGCCCTCGGCTCCGACGACCAGTTCCGTCTCTATGCACTGGAGGACCTGGTCCTGGACCGAGACATGGTCTGGCCCGGATGCGAGGGGACTCTGACGGACTTCGGCTGGGGATTCCTCGGAGAGATCAAGAAGCACGTGAAACAGCGCATCGACATGTTCAGGCACTTCGAGAAGGGACTGCCGCCGGACGACTTCCTTATCTTCGTCGGCGCTCCTCAGTTCGGGACTCACGCCGACCACTACGGTATGCCGAAATGGCCTGCCTGTGTGGAAGTGGCGATGCGTCGACTGCGCGGCGAGGACGAGGAGTTTCTCTATACACGGGGCGACTTGATGACCCGTATCGGCCCCCCTTCGGCTGCTATCACCGCCGACCTTGCGGCAACCCGGAAACTGCTGCTGGAGTCCCCGTGGGAACTGGACGCCGAGAACCTGGGCTGGTTCGCCTGGAACCCGATCCTGCAACCACCGGGCACGACACCCTAAGCGCGGCGGCAGCAGTTGCCACGGCCGCGCATGCGGTTTCGCTGGGATGGTGACGGCCCCACGGGCCTTGGATAAGTCCGGCTGAGGGGTGGTCAACCCTGTTCGACAGCGATACGTGCCAGGAGTTTCAGCAGGGGCAGGTCGGCTGCCACAGCATCGACTGCGTTGCCGAAGTCGTTGAGGATGAGATCCTTCTTGCCGTGTGCCAGTCCGTTGCGGATGGCGTAGAGGTGCTTGGCGGTATCGATGCCTGCTGTTGTGAGAGCCTCCACACGACCGAGCGCCCGTTCTTTGAGTACGGAGAACACCTCGATGGGCTCCTCGGTATGTTCCGGGAGAAATGCTGGAATGGTCAGCAGCTTCCCGAAGTCGTACCCCTCGAGGGAATCGAGGTGGTCGGTGATGAAGTCCATGCCGTTGCTACTCCGCGGCGCTTCCAGCACGCGGTACAGCCCCATGTACTCGGCGAGCAGGTCAACATGCCTGATGGCCATGGCGTAAAGGGCGAGCGGTTCGGTGCGAGCTGCGAACCGGCGGCTGAACCGGGCTAGCGGATCGTTGTACGTGCCGTACCGCAGTCGCAGCATGTCGGTGTACCGGATCTCATGGGCCTGCTGGGCGACGGAGTCCAGGGTGTCATGGTAGGTGCGATTGGCGGGAAGCCATGGGCGGTCATGCCCGATTGGTTCGTAGGGTGCAGTGGCCGGCTCCTGAAGGGAGGTGACGACCGTGGGGGAGTCGTGGTCGAACGCGATACAGTCCGCGACGAAGAGCACGTCCTCAAGCGACGGCGCTGTGAGCGAAGTGTCGTAGAACCCCTCCGCGTTGAGGGGAAGGGGTACGAGCAGACCCAGCTCGGAGAGCTCTTGCATGCCCCACTTGCTGTCGGCCTCGAATTCCTCGATGCCTATTCCCGGCATGCGGACGCCGTAGGCAAGGCTCGGCCAGTTGATTCCTCGAACCATGCAGTGACAAATCCACGAAGGATCACTGCATGAATGATGCGTTGAGCTGCTGATCTAGTGATCGTTGCGGGATTCCTGGTCGTCGTGCCGTATTGATCTGAGCTGGGGTTTCCGTGGAGGTCCAAGAGTCGAAGAGCCCTCTGAAGTGCGAGTTCAGTGATCGTTCCGGAATCTAGTGATCGTCGAAGGATTTTCCATTGACGGGTGGATCAGGCGGAGCGGGTCTGTGCTGGTCAGGGGTGGTGTGGTGGCGTGGGGGAGTGAGGTGGGCCAAGAGCGCGGCTGCGGGCGTGGTCGGTGGTGACAAGCTGGTTGGCTGGCCTCGTGTAAGGAGGTTGATCTCCGCGTATCCGTGATCAGGAGGAGGACCTGGCAAGGTGCCCGTCGTACCGTTTCCGGGTGGGGTGTCAGTGCCCGCTCCTAGGCTGTGGACATGACGTCAGCGAGGTCCAAGCGCCCGGTCGGTGAACTCCTGGGCGATCCCGCCCGGTTGCATCTGCACTACGGTCACGGGCATCCCGCGGTGCCGTACGACTTCGAGGACGCTCTGGAGTCCTGGTACGTCAAGGTCACCTATGGGATGGCGGGTGATGAGGAGTGGGAGGACGAGGAGGGCGAGGGAATTGGTGCTCCGGCTGCGGGCACGGCGTTGGCGGCGAGCATGTCCAGCACCTCCTGACTGGGGGCGGGCATGAAGAACCGCTGCGCGCCCTCGCGCCCCACAGCCTGGTGCTCGGTGACGAAGGGCCGCATCGCCTTCTCGTAGGCGATGAACGCCGCCGTGTGGTCGCTGTCGGCCCGCGCCAGCTCGCCTGCCAGCACGTACGCGCCGATCAGCGCCTGGGACGTGCCGCGTCCCGAGGTCGGGGCCGCGCAGTAGCCGGCATCGCCGAGCAGGACGACCCGACCGCTGGCCCAGGTGTCCATCACGACCTGGGCGTTGGTGTCGAACCAGAAGTCCTCGGCTGCCCGCATCTCCGTCAACAGCCGCGGGATCTCCCAGCCCTCACCGGCGAACCGTTCGGCGATGATGCGCTGCTGCTCGCCAATGTCGTGGCGGTCGTACTCCAGATGCTCGGCTGCGAGGTGCAGGGCGGCCCGAGCTCGGCCGCCTGCGCCGTCGGCGAACATGTTGGCCGCTTTCCCAGGTGAGACGTACAGCTGCCCGGTGTGGTGCAGCCCCAGATAGTTCGGCAGGCTGAAGATCGCGGTGTAGATACCCAGAGGCTGTACGAAGCGCTCCTCGGGGCCGAAGGTCAGCGATCGGACCCGTGAGTGCAGCCCGTCGGCGCCGACCAGCAGGTCGAACCGGCGGGACGGCCCGCTCTCGAAGGTGACGTTCACGCCGTCGGCGTCCTGCTCCACCGCGGAGATGGAGTCGCCGAAGAGGTACTCCGCCCTGTCCTGCGCGGCTGCATACAGCAGCCGGGTCAGTTCTGCCTTGGGAACCTCCAGGTCGCCCGCGAAGACCGCGGCCGGCAGGGTGGCGTACTGCCTTCCTTCGGCGTCCACCATCGCCGCGTCGCCCATCTCGGTGTCCAGTGCCCGGATCGGCTCCAGCAGGTCCATCCGGTCCAGGACGTGGAGGGCTTCACCCCGGAAGTCGACGGCATAGCCGCCATGCCGGACCTGCGGGGCGCGTTCGACCACCGTGACGTGAAAGCCGTGGCGGTCCAGCCAGTAGGCGAGCGCCAGTCCTGCGACACCAGCGCCAGAGATCAGAACCTTCTTGTTCGTCATCATGAGTACAACGTACGAACGTTAAGACCGCTAATGAAGTGCTCTTTCCATGAAAGCGATCTAGTGCAAACAGGGTAGGGTGCACTAGTGCACTACGCTCCATGACCATGACTCAGCCCCCGTACGCACGGATCGCGGGAGAACTGCGCCGCCGTATCCAGGCGGGCGAACTCGCTCCCGGTGACCGCGTACCGTCCACCCGGGCGATCACCCAGCGATGGGGAGTGGCTATGGCCACGGCCACCAAAGCGCTGACCGCGCTCCGACAGGAGGGCCTTGTGCGGGCCGTTCCCGGAGTCGGGACCGTGGTCGCCGACACCGCGCCGCAGGCCCGCTCGGCCAGGTCCACCGCCGAAGACCCGACCGTGCGGACCCGCGTCGTCCGCGCGGCCATGGCACTTGCCGACGCCGAGGGGACTACCGGGCTGGCGATGCGCCGGGTCGCCGCGGAACTCGGCATACCGACCATGTCGCTCTACCGGCACGTCGCGAACAAGGAACAGCTGATCGCGCTGATGGTGGACGCCGCTTTCGCCAGCGAGCCGCTGCCCACGCGGCCGCCGGAGAGCTGGCGGGCCCGGCTGGAGCTGTCCGCGGCCATCCAGTGGCGCCTGTACCAAGCCCATCCGTGGCTGGCCGATGCCCTCAACCTCAGCCGCCCCCTGCTCGTGCCGCACGGCATGCGACACATCGAATGGGCCCTGGCCGCCCTGGACGGCCTCGGGCTGGACGCCGACACCCGCATGCACGCGGCGGTCACCCTCTTCGGATATGTCCGGGGCCAGGCGATCGACACGGAACCCGAAGCACGCGCCACTCAGTCCAGCGGGATCACCGGGGAACAGTGGATGGACGCCCAGCACGACCGCATGACCGCACTGTTGGCTCAGGGACGCCTGCCACATTTCGCTTCCGTCGCTGATGAGGCCGCCCTCTCGACCACATCGTTGTACGAGTTCGGCCTGACCACCCTCCTCGACGGCCTCGCAACGCGCATCAGGACGGCGAAGCCCCGCGGCACGGTGACCTGAGACATCTTCAACTGCCCGTTCAACTGCCTGGCCGACAGGAGGCGACGACAAGGCCCTGACACTCGAGAGGTCCCTCGCAGGGGTGTTCACGAGTGGGGATGACCTGCGGTGAAGGGGCCTACGCGGAGATCGCTTCCCGTGTGCGAAAAGATCGTTTCCCGTGAGCGGCGGCGTGCGCAGATCTGGGTGGGGGCCACTCCATGTTCGACCTCGCCCCACATGCAGCCGCAACCGTCTCCCGGCTCAAGATCGTCGAGGGGTTCGCCGTCCTCCCCAGGGGTGCCGGTCTCGCTACGTGTGTTCGGAGATCAGTACGGCACGGGTCCCGGGCTCTAGTGCCTGAAAGACGTGCGGTACGTCGCCCGGGTAGGCGATGTAGTCGCCCGCGTGCAACTCCACGGGCTCGTTTGCAAGGCCGACCAGCGCCCGGCCGGTGTTGAGTACAACATGCTCCACCACCCCTGGCATGTGGGGGTCGGAGGAGCGCTGCGGCCCAGGTTCAGCTGCGATGAAGTAGAGGTCGCGCCGGGCCCCAGGGGGGCACGAGCTCAGCAGGATCGCCCGGTAGTCGGCCTGTGAAGAGATCAACGCAGGTCCCTCCCCGGCCCGGATCACCTGGACCCTTGGCTCGGGCCGGGCGATCAGCTGGGCGAAGGGCACCTTCAATGCGACACAAAGCGCCCAGAGCGTCTCCAGGCTCGGGTTCCCGGCGCCGGATTCCAACTGGGAGAGCGTGGACTTGGCGATGCCGGCCCGCCGGGCGACCTCGGTGAGTGACAGGTCGCTACGTGCGCGTTCTCTACGCAGTGAGGCGGCGATGACCGCCATCGGCGGACGGTCCGGATCGGCGCCCGGAGACGCGTTGTCTGGTGCCATGCTCGTTCGCTCCACTGGACGATCGTTCGCCTTGACGAACGCAAGGATCTTGTTCATTATAAACACCATGCGTTCGATATGGAGAACCCTCGATCGGGGCCTCTGGCGCGATATTGCTCTGGTCTGCCTGGCGGTCGGGGTGGTCGGCCTGTCGTACGGTGCGACAGCGGCCTCTTCGGGTTTTCCGCTCTGGTTCCCGGCGCTCATGGGTGCGCTGGTGCTCGCGGCGTCCTCCGAGTTCCTCTTTATAGGGATCATCGCTGGTGGCGGCAGCCCGATCGCCGCGCTGCTGGCCGGTCTGCTGGTCAACGCGCGCCATCTGCCTTTCGGTCTGGCCGTCCCCGACGTGCTCGGGCGAGGCTGGCGCAGGGCGCTCGGCATTCACCTGATGAACGACGAAACCGTGGTCTTCGCCATGGCCCAGCAGGGCATGGGCCGCCAGAAAGTCACCTACTGGGCCTGCGGACTGGGCATCCTGGTGTGCTGGCCCACCGGTGCCCTGTTGGGGGCAGCAGCGGGCTCGGTCATGCAGGACACGGATGCCTTCGGGTTCGACGCGATGTTCCCGGCCGTGATCTTGGCGCTGATCCTCCCAGCGCTGCGGGATGCCGGAGTCCGCCGTCCCGCCCTGCTCGGCGCCGCACTTGCGCTGCTAAGTGTCCCGTTCCTGCCTGCCGGGATCCCGGTGCTGGCCGCCCTGGCCGGGCTCGCGGTCTTCAGGTGCTCGACGGATGCAACGACTGCGAAGGAGGCTTCCTAATGCCGACCGCGACTCAGTTGCTCGCCGCGGCGCTGGGACTCACGGCGGGGACATTCCTGCTTCGGCTTTCCGGGCCGCTGCTGAGGGCCCGGATCAACTTTCCGCAGCGCGCGGAGAAACTGCTGGAGGCGTCGGCCATCGTGCTCCTGACGGCAATGGTGGTCGTTACCGCAGTGACCGAAGGAACCGGTGCCGCTGGGGTTGCCCGCCCGGCCGGGGTCCTGCTTGGCGGACTACTGGCCTGGCGCAAGGCCCCCTTCCTGGTGGTCGTTCTCAGCGCTGCCACCGCGGCTGCCGTGCTCCGGCTGATCGGTGTCGAGTGAGGTGCGGCTGACCAGGGCACCGCGTGCGTCGCTCGACGTACCGGGCCGATTGATCTGGCCTGCGGAGACATCACGGTGTCAGGGACTGGCCGGGGAGCCGCTGAAGGGACGGCAAAAGGTGTTGCGGGGCAGGCACGGCGGCTGCATCATCCCCGGATGGACGACACGCCGAGCCGATTCCCGGCTTCCCTACCGGCCCTGCGTGCTGCGGCGCGCGAAGCGGGCTTCACCATGTCTTGTGAGGAGCGCACCGGCAGCTTGCTGGCGGTGCTCGCGGCTACCCGTCCCGGTGGCCGCATCCTCGAACTCGGCACGGGTGTGGGCGAGGGCACCGCCTGGCTTCTCAGCGGGATGGACAGCGCTTCTCATCTGGTCACGATCGAACTCGATGAGGCCGTGCAGAGAGTCGCCCGCGAGCAGCTGAGGTCCGATCCACGGGTGACCTTTGTGGCCGGAGACGGCGGCGAATGGCTGCAGAACTATGACGGGGAACCGTTCGACTTGGTGTTCGCGGACACCTGGCCCGGCAAGTTCACGCACCTGGAACAAGCCTTGCAACTCGTGGCCCTTGGCGGAACGTACCTGATCGACGACCTCGACCCGCAGCCTGGGTGGCCAGAAGACCACGGCGCCTCGGTCAAGCGCCTCCTGACCGACCTGGAAGAACGAGAGGACTTTCGCTCCGTCCGCATGGCCTGGGCGAGCGGGCTCCTTATGGCGGTGCGGTCAGCCCGGCCTTGAGAACGATCAAGAGCGCGAAGACCGGCAGGTGATCAGGCTGCCTTCGCCCTGTTCGCCACCGTGCTTCTGGCCCGCCACCTCACCGTCGGCAAGAGACCCACTCATATCTGACACCCCTTACCTCATCGCCGCGGCCGCCCGTCTCGGCCGCCGACACCTGGGCCCTACGCGCCCTGCCCTTCCCGCGAGGTCTACCCTCCTCCCCGTCGTCGTCATCGTCGAGGCCGACGGCGTCCGGGTCGGAGTCGAGGGCGTTTCAGGGGGCCTGGCGCTGAGAGGCCATCTCCAGGTTGGATTCGATCGCTCGCACCTGGGCGGTGAGGTATTCGGCCCAGGTGCTGTTCGGGAACAGTAGGAGGTGAGGGCCGAGGGTGCCGGTGAGCATCCGGCGGAACTGGGTGAGTT
Organism: Streptomyces sp. NPDC048275; assembly: GCF_040652275.1. Classification (NCBI taxonomy): domain Bacteria; kingdom Bacillati; phylum Actinomycetota; class Actinomycetes; order Kitasatosporales; family Streptomycetaceae; genus Streptomyces; species Streptomyces sp. NPDC048275. The sequence continues at coordinate 2,256 of NZ_JBEZLR010000175.1, read as the reverse complement.
TCTCGCTGATCCAAGCGCGTTCCCAGTTCTCCAGTTCGACCTCGTCCGCGCAGAAGTGGTAGTCGCGTTCACGGGTCCACAGCAAGGGCGGCCATTCGTTCTGCGCGCAGACGTTTTTGAGTGCGGTGATCGCCCGACGGGTCTGCCAGCGACTGAGCCCGCATTCTGTGGCGAGTTCGAGCAGGGTCATGCCAGCGGGTGCGGCTTGAAGCAGGGCGGTGCGGACGAGGTCGGCGTGGCGCTCCGCGGTCGGGGAGCGCTTGTCCACGGTTATTCACCCCGCAGGAGGCGGGTGAGTTCGTCGTCCATGTCGACCTTGCCTGTGTCGACGGCGGTCTCGATCCAGTCGAGGGTGGCGCGGACTTTGGCGATGTTCTGGTGGACGATGGTGCGTTCGTCGTCGGCGAGGGTGCGGTCGCGCAGTCCGGGGACGGTGCGGCCGGCGGCGGCGACGAAGGCGTGGCAGGCGGTGACGAGGTCGAGGAATTCGACGGTGCGGTCGATGTGGCGGACGGCGGGGGCGACGGGGCTGGTGCGTTCGAAGGTGTCGCGGCCCTGGCGGCTGCGTTCCACCTGGGCGTGGTTGACCTGGGACCGGGCGGTGTCTCTGTTGACCGGACTACCGGACGACACTCCGAGGCATTGGAGGGGGCAGGTACGGGCTGACCGATAGATCTCAGGCAGCGAACAGAAGGGGAGCTGCGTGAGGTCGTTGGATGAGGTGGAACGGGATCTCGGTTCGATCCGGCTGCCGCGGTGGGGCAAGGTCGTGCCGTCGGACGGAGTGGTGCCCTGGCTCGTAGTTGATGCGGAGGGCATGCCGGTCGAGCCTGTTCGGCGGTACCTGCGGGACTTTGTCGCCCGGAACCGGCCCGGCTCCGTACGCAGTTACGCGTACGCGTTGCTGCGGTGGTGGCGGTGGCTGCGCGTTGTTCAGGTCGAGTGGGACAGGGCCACCTCGGCGGAAGTGCGGGACCTGGTGCTCTGGTTGAAGCAAGCGACCAAGCCCCGCAACTCGCTACGGACGAAGTCAGCGTCCACTGCGGGGACGGTCAACCCGATCACCCGCAAGCGGAATCCCGGAGATCAGTACCAGCCCCGGACGATCCGGCACAGCAACGCGGTAGTCCGCAGCTTCTACGAGTTCTGGATCGAGACCGGGCACGGCCCGCTGGTCAACCCGGTGCCGCTCGATCGCAGGGGCAGCCGTCCGCACGCTCACCACAATCCGCTGGACCCCTTCGGGCCCGAAGGCCGGATCCGCTACAACCCCAAGATTCCCAAGGCCAGACCGCGCGAGATCCCCGACGAGCGGTGGAACGACCTCTTCGGCGCCCTGCGCTCCAACCGGGACCGCGCGATCCTCTCCTTGGACATCAGCAACGCGGCCCGGGCCAGCGAGGTACTCGGCATCCGGGGCGTCGACCTCGACTGGGGCGACCAGTTGGTGCAGGTCAGCCGCAAGGGCAGCGACGATGCGCAATGGCTGCCGGCGAGCCCGGACTCCTTCGTCTGGCTCCGTCTCTACCTGGCGGAACTCGCCCCACTGGAGCCGAACGACCCGATCTGGTGGACGCTTCGACGCCGTGACCGCGGAGCTGGACTGCTGCTTCAGCCGATGAACTACGAGGCCCTGCGGGCCGTGTTCCGCCGGATCAACGCTGTCCTTGGCACCTGTCGACGGTCAGCCAATTCGGCTCTGGCGCTGATCTTGTGACTGGTTGCCCGGCCATCGTAAGCGGCTGGGAAACTGGGTAACTGCCGTGACGATGGCTGATGGGGCCCGGTAGGGTTGTGATCTTCGGTTGGCGGAAGCCACCCGGAGTCGGGCCTTCCACCTTGATCGTGGACACCTCGACACTGGATCTTGAGTCCAGGGAGAGGGGTCCCGGGTGGGGACCTACAAGTACTCGGCGGAGTTCCGGGCCGACGCGGTGGCGTTGGCCCGTTCGTCGGGCCGGCCCGTTTCGCGTATCGCCGCTGAGCTGGGTGTGAATCACGAGACGCTGCGGCAGTGGATTAAGACGGCGGAGAAGGCCGGGCGGCCCGAGGCAGTTGCGGAGTCGGCGAAGGACGCGGAGATCGCGGCCTTGCGCAAGCAGGTGCGCGAGCTGGAGATGGAACGTGACATTCTGCGCCGGGCGGCCAAGTATTTTGCGGGCGAGACGAGACGAACTGGTGAGCCGCTTCGAGTTCGTTGCCGACCACCGCGGCGCCTTCGGCGTGAAGCGGCTGTGTACCGTGTTGAATTTGTCG
>NZ_JBEZLR010000174.1:0-10069 GCF_040652275.1 Streptomyces sp. NPDC048275 | reverse complement strand
TCATCGGGGGTCGCGTTCACCGTCTCCAGTCCGGCCGCCGCGGCGCATGCGCACGCGATCAGCTCATCTCGCCGAGTGAGAACGCATCAGCCCTGTGTGCGGTACGTCTTTCCGCAGCCGAAGGCGCCAGGGGCGGACGCAGGCCTCACAGACGTGGGCAGGCGTCCTTCGGTGTGGCGACGACGGTGCCCGAGACGGGGCCGAATCCGATCCGGGCTCCGTCGGCACCCGGTGCGGTGGCCCGGAGGGTGACGGTGTCGCCGTCTTCGAGGAAGACGCGCCGTCGGCCGTCGGCCAGCTCCAGCGGATGCGCGCCGTTCTCGGTCAGCTCGATCAGAGAGCCGGCTTGTCCGGTGGCCGGGCCCGAGACGGTGCCGGAGGCGTAGAGGTCCCCGGTGCGGACGCTCGCGCCGCCCGCCGTCATGTGGGCGAGCATCTGCGCGGGCGACCAGTACATCTCCCGGTAGGGCGGGCGGGAGACGACGGTGCCGTTCACCTCGACCTCCAGGTCGAGGTCCAGGCCCCAGGGCTCGGACTCCAGCAGATAGGGCAAGGGCACCGGGTCCTGTGTCGGGGTCGGGACGCGGGCGGCGCCGAGCGCCTCCAGCGGGACGACCCAGGCGGAGACGGACGTGGCGAAGGACTTTCCGAGGAAGGGTCCGAGCGGGACGTACTCCCAGGCCTGGATGTCCCTGGCGGACCAGTCGTTGACCAGTACGACACCGAAGACGTGCTCGGCGAAATCCTTGGCCGGTACCGGCGTGCCCAGTCGGCTGGAGGGGCCGATGACGAAGCCGACCTCTGCCTCGATGTCCAGCCGTGTCGTCGGCCCATGAACGACAGTGCCATCGAGGATGCGCTGGCCGTGCGGTCGTACGACGGGAGTGCCGGTGGGCACGATGGTGCCGGCCCGGCCGTGGTAACCGACCGGCAGATGCTTCCAGTTGGGCAGCAGCGGCTCCTGGCCGGGGCGGAACATCCGGCCGAGGCCGGCCGCGTGGTGCTCGCTGGCGTAGAAGTCGACGTAGTCCCCGACCGCGACGGGCAGATGGAGCGTCACCTCGGCCATGGGATGCAGGGCGCCTTCCACCCGGGCCCGGTGCCGTTCGTCGGTCAGCAGGGAGGTGATCTGGGCCCGGGTCCGCGACCAGCGGCGTCGGCCGGCGGCGAGAAAGGTGTTCAGGGTGGGCTGGACGAAGCGCGTGTCTCCGGTCGCCTGCGCCAGGTCCAGTACGTGGTTGCCGACGGCCACCCCCACCCGGGGGCCGCTGCCTGACGGGGAGAAGATGCCGTACGGCAGGTTCTGGAGGGGGAAGGGGGAGTTCTCGGGTATGTCAACCCAGGTCTGTGCCACGGTCGTTCCTGTTCTTTCCGTTCTTTCCGTTCTTTCTGTTCTTTCCGCTCTTTCGGACCCAGAGGCCGAGGGTCCGCATCTTCGATCAGCCCGGTCGGCAGGGCCGGTTCGGCGCTCACCGCTGGGGGCCTGCTGCGGCCCAGGTCCAGGCGTAGCCGTCGTCCTGGGCGGCCAGGCCGCCCTCGCCCAGGTGCAGCGGCCGGAAGGTGTCGACCATGACCGCGAGTTCGTCGAAGTACTCGGCGCCGATGCTGCGTTCGTACGCGCCGGGCTGCGGTCCGTGTGCGTGGCCGCCGGGGTGCAGGGAGACGGAGCCCTGCCCGATGCCGGAACCCTTGCGGGCTTCGTAGTCCCCGCCGCAGTAGAACATGACCTCGTCGCTGTCGACGTTGGAGTGGTAGTAGGGCACGGGGATCGCCAGCGGGTGGTAGTCGACCTTGCGGGGTACGAAGTTGCAGATCACGAAGTTCTTTCCCTCGAAGACCTGGTGGGCCGGCGGCGGCTGGTGGATCCGGCCGGTGATGGGCTCGAAGTCGCCGACGTTGAAGACGTAGGGGTACAGGCAGCCGTCCCAGCCGACCACGTCGAACGGGTGCTGCGGGTAGAGGTGGCGGGTGCCCGTGATGCCGCCGGGCGAGCGGTGCTTCACCAGCACCTCGACGTTCGGGCCGTCGACGAGCAGAGGTCCGTCCGGGCCGCGCAGATCGCGCTCGCAGTAGGGAGCGTGCTCCAACAGTTGGCCGTACTTCGACAGATAGCGGCGGGCGGGGGTGATGTGGGAGTTGGCTTCGATGGCGTACAGCCGCAGCGGCTCGCCGCCCGTGGGCACCCACCGGTGTGTCGTCGAGCGGGGGAGAACCACGTAGTCGCCCTGCCGGGCCGCCAAGGTGCCGAACACTGTTTCGACTTCGGCCGATCCCGACTCGACGTAGACGCACTCGTCGCCGGTCGCGTTGCGGTACAGCGGCGAGGGCCCGCCCGCGACGGCGTACGAGATCCTGACGTCCTCGTTGCCCAGGACGAGCCGTCGTCCCGTCACCGCGTCCTTGGTCTTCCACTCCTCGCCGAACAGCTCATGCAGCTTCAAGCGCCGTGGTTTCAAAGGGTGGTTGGCGGTGAGGGACTGGTCGGGAGGTCCCACGGCGCGGCGTCCTCGATGGCCGAGGGAATGTAGCGGTGGTAGAGCAGGGAGGAGTCGGACGCGAAGCCCTCCTCTCCCATCAGTTCCTCGTAGTACAGGCCGCCGTCCGGTCGGCGGTACTGGGTGTGCCGCTTGGGCGGGATGTCGCCCACCTGCCGGTAGTACGCCATGAGGCTCCCCCTGTCGTGTCGGTCCCGACGGATGCTCCGATGGATGTCAAGCGGCTTCAGTCCTGGAGGGCGTTCCAGACCTGACGGTCGCGTTCGGCCGTCCAGATCACGGGGCGGTCGATGCCGGACAGTTCGTCCCAGACCCGGGCCACGTCGAACGGCAGGCAGTGCTCGAAGATCGGCCAGCCGCCGTACCGGTCGACCAGCGCGTCGTGGGTGGCGTGGAAGGCTTCCTTGAGGGTGCCGCCGCGTGCCTGGACGTCGCCGACCTCGCGCAGCATGACCTGGAGGAAGTGCCGGGTCTGGGCGATGGCGGCGTCGACTGCCGCGCGTCCGTGGGCGATCGCGCCACGGCCGCCGACGATCGACTCGGCCCGGTAGGCGGCCACGCGGTCCAGCGTGGTGGTGGACCACTCCCGGTGGAACGCGTCGCCGGTGTAGAGGGCGGCCTGGGCCTCCACGAGGTCACCGGCGAAGAGGATCTTGTGCTGGGGCAGCCAGGCGACGATGTCGCCCTCGGTGTGGCCGCGGCCGACGTGTTCCAGCACGAGGTCACCGCGGTCGCCACCGAGGTCGATGGTGACCCGGTCGCCGAAGGTCTGGGTGGGCCAGGTCAGGCCCGGGACGGAGTCCGGCTCCTTGAAGAGGCGGGGCATCCGGCCGTACTCCGACGCCCAGTCCTGCTTGCCGCGTTCGGCGATCAGCTCGCGGGTGCGGTCGTGGGCGATGATCACGTCCGCGGCGAAGGCGCTCGCGCCCAGCACGCGTACGGCGTGGTAGTGCGACAGGATCAGGTACTTGACCGGCTTGTCGGTGTGCTCGCGCAGCCGCGCCAGCCATGCGTGGGCCGCGACCGGGGTGGCAAGGGCCTCGAAGCAGACGACGAAGTCCTCGCCTTCGATGGCGCCGACGTTCGGGTCGCCCTCGGCGGTCAGGGCGTAGACGCCGTCGGCGAGTACTTCGAGGCTCTGCTGCTTCTCGGACAGATCCGCCGAGGAGGCGAACGGCTTGCTCATCTGGGGTCTCCTGGTGGGTGGGATCCTTCAGGGGCGGGAGCCGTGCCTCCCGCCCGCCGTGCCTTTCGAGTGAGTGTGGTCACTCGGGCAGGACGGCGACCGCGCTGATCTCCAGCAGGAACTGAGGCCGGGCCAGGCCGGCCACGACCAGCAGGGTGCTGGTGGGCGCCGGGTCGGTCGTCAGGTATTTGCCGCGGACATCGTTGACGGGCAGCAGCAGGGACCGGTCGGTCACGTACGTCGTCGTGGACACCACGTGCGAGAGGTTGCCGCCCGCGGCCCGCAGCACGGCCGAGAGGTTCTCGAAGACCTGCTCCGCCTGCCGCGTGATGTCTCCTTCACCGACGACGGCTCCGTCCGCGTTCATCGAGACCTGGCCCGAGATCCACAGCTGCCTGCCGTGGCGGACCGCGTGGTTGTAGAAGAACTTCGCGGCCGGGCCGGGAGCCAGCTCGGGTGCACTGATGGCCTGCGGATTCGTTGCCATTCCTACCTCCGGAAAACCTGTGGCGAACTGCTCTGTGCCAAGGAGGCTAGGCGGCGATTTCCTGGCTGAACCTGACCATTCAGGGGCCGGTGGACCGGTCCATGTGGAGACCGGTCCACAGGTCAGTTTCCGACGCGGCGAGTCGTCCGGTAGGCCGTGGCCAGCGTTGCGATCCCCTCGGCGATCTGCCGCCGCCGGACCTTGCCGTAGCCGATCACCAGACCGGGCCTGGGTGACGTACCGCTGTGGTAGTCACCGAGTCCGGCAGCCAGCACCCCCAGCCGCCGGGCTGCACGGACGAGGGCAGCCTCATCCGCGTCGTCGGGCAGCAGGAGCGTGAGGTGCAGACCGGCGTCGACGCCCTGGATACGGGCCCCGGGCAGCTGCTCGGCCAGCGCGGTGCGAAGCGTGTTCAGGCGCTGCACGTAGCTGATCCGGGTGCGGCGCAGATGCCGGTCCAGCGAGCCCGACTCGATCAGATGGGCCAGGGCCATCTGATCGAGGGTGGCCGGGACGGGGTCTCCGCAGTCCCGGAGGCCGAGCAAAGCCGGCCGTAGTTCTTCGGGCGCGACCAGCCAGCCGATCCCCACGCCGGGACCGAGTGACTTGCTGACCGTGCCGAGGTACGCGACCCGGTCGGGGGCCAGTCCCTGCAGCGCGCCGACCGGTCCCCGGTCGTAGCGGTACTCGGCGTCGTAGTCGTCCTCGAAGACCAGCGCGTCGCGTTCGCGCGCCCAGTCGAGCAGAGCCGTCCGACGGCTGGGGGACAGCACGACGCCCGCCGGGAACTGGTGGGCCGGTGAGACCAGCACCGCACGGGCCGGCGTCCGCCGCAGCGCGTCGACGACCAGCCCCTCCTCGTCCACCGGTACCTGGACCGGGGTGAGTCCCGCCCGGCGTACGGCCTTGCTCAGCCGCGGCCAGCCGGGGTCCTCGACGGCGACCTGGTGATGTCCCCGCTCGCGCAGTACCTCACACAGCAGCGTCAGGCCGTGCGTGACGCCCGCGCACACCAGCACGCCTTCCGCGTCTGTCCGGACCCCGCGAGTACGCGCCAGTTGCTCGGCCAGCACACGCCGCAGCAGGGGTACTCCGGCGTCGGCCCCGTAGTCGAGATCGTGGGGAGGCAGGCTTCGCACCGTGTGCTGGAGCGCCCGCAGCCACATACCGCGGGGGAACGCGGCCAGGTCCGGGAGTCCGGGTTCGAAGTCGACCAGGACCGCGGGCGGCGCGGGAACAGGAGTCCGTTGAACGTCCTCGGCCGCGGGCGGAGGGCTGACGACCACCGTGCCACCGCCCGCCCGGGCCTGGAGATATCCCTCGGCGGTGAGCTGCTGGTACGCCTCCACGACCACCCAGCGCGAGCAGCTGAGTTCGGTGGCCAGGACCCTGGAGGCGGGCAGTTTCGTTCCGTCGGCGAAGCGGCCGCCGCGGATGGCGTCGCGCAGCGCGCCCTCCAGCTGTACGTGCATCGGGGTGTCGCTGAAGCGGTCCATGCCGAGCAGGAGTTCCGACCCCGGGTGGTGTGGTCGAACGGCACAGGGTGGGACATTAGCACCGGCCCCATCAGGCTCAGAGGTTGCCGCGGGCGGCCTGCTCGCGCTCGATGGCCTGGAAGAGGGCCTTGAAGTTGTTCAGGCCGAACCCGCGGGTGCCGTGCCGCTCGATGACCTCGTAGAAGAGGGTCGGCCGGTCCTGGGCGGGCTCGGTGAACACCTGGAGCAGGTAGCCGTCCTCGTCCTGGTCCAGCAGTACGCCGAGGTCGGCGAGCCGACGCAGGTCGAGGTTCAGCGCATCGATGTCGACCCGCTCCCGCACTTCGTCGTAGTAGGTGTCCGGAACGCGCATGAACCGTACTCCGCTGTCCCGCATCTCCCGGACCGTGGTGGCGATGTCGTCGGTAGCGAAGGCGATGTGCTGCACCCCGGAGCCGCCGTAGTAGTTCAGGTACTCCTGTATCTGGGACAGCGACTTGCCCTGCGCGGGCTCGTTGACATTGAGCTTGATCTTCCCGGTGCCGTCCCAGACGACCTTGCTCATCATCGACGTGAACTGGGTGCCGACGGTCTCGTCGTCGTAGTGGACGAGCTGGGTGAGGCCGAGTACCCGCTGGTAGAACTCGGTCCAGGTGTTCATCTCGTGCAGCGGGACGTTGCACACGATGTGGTCGATCGCGGTGATGCCGAAGTCGCGGCCCGGCGGCACGGTCCACAGCGGCTTCAGTCCGCCCGGCCTGCCGGTGTCGCCGACCGCCTGGTAGCCGGGCAGGAAGGGGCCCGAGTAGCCGGACGCGTCGACGAAGGTGTGGATGGTGTCGCCGTAACTGGCGATGCTCGCCAGCTCCACCTTGCCGTGGTCGTCGACGATCTCGTGCGGCTCGGTCACCGGCTCGGCTCCACCGGCGAGCGCGGCATCGAACGCGGCCCGCACGTCCGGTACGGCGAAAGCGATGTCCCGTACGCCGTCGCCATGGAGATGCTGCTGGTCGGTGACGAGGTGACCCGGCAGCAGGCCGGCGGTCAGCACCAGGCGTACGTCGCCCTGCGCGAGCACCCAGGAGGCGCTGTCGCGGTTGCCGGTCTCCGGGCCGGAGTACGCGATGGGCGTGAAGCCGAAGGCGGTGCGGTAGTAGTGGGCGGCCTGCTTGGCATTGCCGACGTGGTAGCGCAGGTGGTGATAGCCGAGCAGGGGCTGACGATCGGTGGTCGCTTCCGTCATGGACGACTCCTTACGACGCGACGACGTGCGAGGAGGACTCGAGCACGACATGCGGGGCCCGAGCCCGGTCAATTCCGAAGCTAGGGAGCCGTCCGGGGGAACGCCCGGACCAAAGAGGGCCGAAGAGACCGCACCAAGTCGGCGGGCGGACGGTCCGGTCCCTTCACCGCTGCTTGGACCGGAGAGCGCGAGCGGCGCGGACCTACGTTGATGGCGCCACGTCTCAAGCCGCTCACCAGGTGGAGGCCTTCATGACCGTGTTCCAGCATCCCGCCTTCGACGACCACGAGCAGGTCGCGTTCGCCAGCGACCCGCGGTCCGGCCTGCGGGCCGTGATCGCGGTCCACCGCGTCGGACCGCGCAACGCCATGGGCGGCACCCGCATGTGGGAGTACGCCACGGAGGCGGACGGCATCGGCGACGCCCTGCGCCTCTCGCAGGCGATGACCTACAAGTCGGCCCTGGCCGGGCTGCCCTTCGGCGGCGGCAAGGCCGTCGTCTTCGGCGACTCCGGACGGGACAAGACACCGGAACTGCTCCGCGCGATGGGCGCCGCGGTCGACCGGCTCGGCGGCCGCTTCGTCACCGGAGAGGACGTCGGCATCTCGGTCGACGACGTGGCCCTCATGCGCGAGAACACCCCACACGTCCTGGGCGGCGAGGGAGTCGACTCCGACGAGCCCGCCGCCGCCGGAGTCCTGTCCTCCATCCGGTCCGCGGCACAACGCGTCTGGGGGACCTCCGACCTGAGCGGCCGCCGTATCGCCGTCCAGGGCCTGGGCAAGGTCGGTTACTTCCTGGCCAGGATGCTCGCCGAAGCGGGTGCGCACCTGCTGGTCACCGACATCCGCCCCGACGCCGTACGCCGCGCCGTCAGGGAGTTCGACGCCCAGGAAGTGTCCATCAAGGACATCCTCACCCAGCCCGTCGACGTGTTCGCCCCCTGCGCCCTCGGCGACGTACTCACCCCGACGACCGTGCCCCGGCTCAAGGCCAAGGTCGTGGCCGGCGCCGCGAACAACCAGCTGTCCGACCCCACCGTCGGAGACCTGCTGCGCGACGCCGGCATTCTCTACGCGCCCGACTTCATCGCCAACGGCGGCGGCCTCATCAACAACGCGGCGCTGCTGGACGGCTACGACCGGACCCGCGTCCTCGAGGACTGCGCCCGCATCGGCCACACCCTCACCGAGGTCTTCGAACTCGCGGACAAGAACAACACCTCGACGAACACCGCCGCCACCGAACTGGCCCGCCGACGCACACAGGACTTGTAGCGTCAGCTTGATGTTCACCGCGATGCCCGGCCGCGCAGCGGCAGCACGTCCTCGGGCAGCAAGCAGTCCTCATCAGCGACGACGGGTACGGGGGAGTTCCGGTGCACGCGGCCGAGGCTGTCCAGGTCCTAGGCGGAACGGGCTGTTCGAGCAGTTCAACACCGTGCTGGGCCAGTTCGCGGGCCACCTCCAGGGCGTGCGGTGCTCCCGACGGATCAGCGGGTGGCCGCCGCCCTGACCGACGGCGCACTGGGCTCTCGAGCGATTTTCCCGGGGGCTTTTCGGAGACTTTCACGGCTGTCCCAGGGACGTACCGGGGACTTTCCGCCGCGATGGCAGGGAAGACCCTGACCGTGCTGAAAGTTATGAACGCGCAGGTCAGGTCCTACCTCCTCAGCACTCGATGATGTTGACCGCCAGACCCCCGCGCGCCGTCTCCTTGTACTTGACGTTCATGCTGGCGCCGGATGCGATCAGGCCCTTGACCTGCGGATTCAGTGTCATTTTCTTGATCCACTCGGCGGCTGGGGAGTTCCCGGGGAGAATCCTCGGTTGATCTTGCTCCAGCCACGCGTCCATCGCGGCCTGGCCGCGCTGACCGGCGCCGGGCATGAAGTGAGCGTAGTGGTCGAGCGTGATCTTCGGCGAGGAGTGCCCCAGCCATGTGGACAGGCTCACGACCGACTCGCCGGCCTCCAACTGCACGCTGGCGTAGGTGTGCCGCAGGACATGGAACATGTCCTCGCGCGGCGCCGCGTAGACGGGAGTCCGCCGGATCCGGCCGCCGTCCCGGCGGACCTTCTCGCCCACGGCCTTGATGAGACCGGCCGCTGCCAGGGCCAGCTTCCAGCTTCGGTCGTTCCATGTCCGGTAGTAGATCCGGTTGCCGTGCGAGGTCGTGAGGGCCAACTGCACGGTGATCGGCTTCCGCTGCCGAGCCTCCAGAGCATTGGTCGGGGGCTCAGGGTTCCGCCACGGCAACGTGCACGGGGTGGACGGGAAACGGCGGAAGTGGTCACGCGCTCGGGCAGTGAGATTGGGAGACAGAGGTACGACGCGCATCTTGCCCCCCTTGGGGAGGCAGAAGTAGGGCCGACCCTTGATGTCCCACCTGAGCTGGCGCCGGATGTGTACGACGCCCGCCTCGAAGTCGAAGTCCTCTTCCGCCAGTCCGAAGGCCTCCCCCTGGCGCAGGCCGAGCCCGAGTCCAAGGTCGACCGCGAACCTGTAGCGGTCCTGGAGATGGAGGCGGACTGCGGCGACGACGGACCGCGTCCAGGCCTTGGCCTTCTTCTCCGTACGCCGTGGAGCTTTGACGCTCCGGTGGACCTTGATGGGGTTCCGCAGCAGCCGCTTGTCGTCGACCGCGCTGTTGAGGATAGACGAGAGATGGCCCCAGATCACCTCGGCCGTCGAGCTCTCGACCCGACCCAGCAGTGCGGCCGCGAACGAGCGCAGAGCCGAGGCGTCGATCTCGCGGAGCGGGAAGTCGCCCAGGATCGGAATGATGTGGTTCCAGATGCAGCTACGCATCGGACCCTCGGTCGAGGGCTCGTCGGTCCGGCTCGGCCACCAGTGGTCGACGATGTACTCGGTGAGGGAGATCTCGCCGTCGCGCGGGTCGACGAACTCGCCCCGCTTGGTGTCGGTCTTAGCGGTGGCGAGCCACTGCTTGGCGTCCTCGCTGGTATCGAATGAGCGGTCGAGGACTCCAGGGATCCCCCTGACTCGATAGCGCTGGCCTTTCCCGTAGCGGGCAGTCCGCTCCCTCTTGCCGGTTTGCTTGTCTGCCCGCTTCTTAAGCCAGCGGTCTGAGGGGCCTCGCGTTTTCCGGACAGGCATCTGACCGTCTATTTCACGCGGCGATTCGCAACTTCTCGTACTCGGCGTGGACTTCGCGCGGAGG
>NZ_JBEZLR010000173.1:0-10141 GCF_040652275.1 Streptomyces sp. NPDC048275 | reverse complement strand
CAAGGCGAGTTGGACATCTGATCGGGCATGGTCGGCGCCCCTGGCCTGCGGATTCCGGTGTCTTGATCCCCTACACCACGTGGCGGGACGCCATCAGGGAACGGCGAGCAGGACGGCCATCCAGGCGATCTTCCCGCCGTCACCTGACAGACGGAAGCCCCATTTCCCTGCGGTGAGCTGATCGACGATGTGAAGCCCACGGCCGCTTTCCGGAAGGTCTTCGGACACCCTGGAGCAGCGGCCTACCGCCGAGGGTTACCGGCAGGCGGTGCGTGCCCTGGCGCGGATGCGGGCGCTCGCGGCACGGCGTCTGGCCCGGGACCCGACGATCGGGGCGGGACTGCGGTGCTCCACGGCTGACTTCGCCGACGTTGCGCGCCGGGCCGGGGTCGGCCTGGGAGCCGTCCGCCCGGGCCTCGCCGGAGCACTCAAGGCTCCGACAAGAGTGTTGATCGGCCGCCTCGACCCCCTCTCGTGCCACCAAGAGTCGATCGTCCACAGCGACTTCAGGGAGCTTCATTAGGCAAGTGGGTTGTCGGAAGTGGGCATGTCGGTTCGGTGAAGCGATGGCGTGGGCGGAGAAGTACGCGAACAGTCGTCAGGAGTTCCAGGCGCCCTGCGCGGCGGTTGCACGGGCGTAGTCTGCGAAGTCCCGAGGGCTGCGGCAGAGTACCTTCTCCACGTCACCAGTGACCGAACTCAAGGCGCCGGAACGGATGTGGGCCTACAGGTCGACGGTCAGCCGCACCCATTCCTCGGGAACACCGTGGGCGCCCTACTCGGTGGTGTATGCCTCGGTGGTCAGCGGGGTGTAGCGGATGGTGCGCCAGTGGCGTGGGAAATGTCGGCGACGGCATCGGCGAACGACAGCAGCCTCGGCCCGCTCAACTCGTACGTTTGCCCTGCGTGTCCGGGCTGGGTCAGGGCGGTCACGGCGACGGCAGCTCGGCTGCCTGCGCGCTGCCGAGGTCGGGGGTGACCAGGTACACACCGGTCACGTGCCGCAGGGTCGGCTGTCATGTGGTGCGGTCGTTCCAGTCAGAGCCGCGTGACTCCAGGCGGGGTATGTGCAGTAACACCGGTCCGTGGTAGGCGCTGGACTCGTCGTGCCGGAGACCGAATCCAGCAGCCCCAGCGCTGCCCCGGGCGGAAAGCTTCAACCGCTGCCCTTCCTCCTGACGAATCAGCAAGGCGAAGCCGCGCGGAGGCTGCTGAGCTGCGTGGTCTCGCTCGGCCCCCTGCTGCCACCGGCCACCCCGCAACGCCCGGGAAAGAATCTTCCGGCGGAAGGTGCGGATGCGCGTGATCTTCCCCCGAACGGGCAGGTCGCAGCCTCGGCGGAGGAACATTTACGGGCGACACCGTCCTACGCTCTGACCTTGGACAACGATGAATCCGGGGACTCCCGCGAGGAGCCTCGAGAGCACGTCTGGAGACACACCATGAGCGAGCAGCCCACCCCGTACGGCGACGGCACGTCGCCCGCCACCGCGCCGTCCCCGAAGCGCACGCGCATCCATCACCTGCGCGAGATGAAGGAACAAGGGGAGAAGTGGGCCATGCTGACGGCCTACGACATGTACACCGCGGCCACCTTCGACCAGGCGGGCATTCCTGTACTGCTCGTCGGCGACTCCGCGTCCAACAACGTCCTCGGCAACAAGACGTCGCTGCCCGTGACCGTGGACGAGCTGATACCGCTGGTACGCGCGGTGACCCGGTCCGCCCAGCGAGCTCTGGTGATCGCGGACCTTCCGTTCGGCTCCTACCAGGCGACGGCCGAGCAGTGCTTCCACACGGCGGTTCGCTTCATGAAGGAGGCGGGCGCGCAGGCCGTGAAGCTCGAAGGCGGAGCGGAAATGGCGCTTCAGGTAGAACTGCTCGCGCGGTCCGGAATCCCCGTGATGGCGCACATCGGCTTCACCCCGCAGCGGGAGCACAGTCTCGGCGGCTATCGGGTGCAGGGGCGTGGCGAGGACGCGCAGCGGTTGATCGCCGAGGCGAAGACACTCGAAGCCGCCGGCGCGTTCGCCCTACTGATCGAGATGGTGCCCGGCGACGTCGCTGCGGAGATCACCAAGTCGGTACAGATCCCCACGGTGGGTATCGGAGCCGGAAAGGACTGCGACGCGCAGGTGTTGGTGTGGCAGGACATGGCCGGGCTGCGCACCGGGCGGCTGCCGCGCTTCGTCAAGCAGTACGCCGATGTGCACACGGTGCTGACAGACGCGGCCCGGGACTTCGCGGCGGACGTGGCCGCCGGAAGCTTCCCGGCCCCGGAGCACACGTTCTGACCGGAGACGCACGACGCCGACGGGCGCGTACGACGGTTTTCCGGTCCCACGGCCCGGGGAACCGCTGCGTCACGTACCACCCCTCTGAACTGCACTCATCTGCGGCGACATGTGAAGGCCACGCGTCACCACCGTCTGAACCCCATCGAACGCCGCAAATCAGTCCAATGATGTACAGGTAGCCCTGTTCTCCTCGTGGCGGGCTCCGATGAAGTAGCTTCCGTCCACGCGCGGGACGCCCGAGGTCCTCCCGCCGTCACTGAAAGGTTCATGCCCGCCATGCCGCGCCCGCGTTCGTTCATGCAGGTCGATGTCTTCTCCACGGACCCCTACCTGGGAAATCCGGTGGCTGTTGTCCTGGACGGGACGGACTTGACCGACGAGGAGATGCAGCGCCTGGCGCGCTGGACGAATCTGTCCGAGACCACGTTCGTGCTGCCTCCCACCACGGTGGCCGCGGACTACCGGCTGCGGATCTTCACTCCCGGAGGCGAACTGCCCTTCGCCGGCCACCCGACTCTCGGGTGTGCCCGCGCATGGCTGGACAACGGCGGCGTGCCCCGGCACGCCGATCGCATCGTGCAGGAGTGTGCCGTCGGCCTGGTCAGGGTGCGCCGCGCCGGTGACATCCTGTCCTTCGCCGCACCGCCACTGGTTCGCGACGGCGCGCTCGACGAGGAGTACGTCGACCGGATCGTCGCCGCGTTCGGCGTCAAGCGTGACCGTGTCCTTGCCCGCCAGTGGGTCGACAACGGGCCCGGTTGGGCCGTGGTCCGGCTGCCCACCGCCGAAGAGGTCCTCACTCTCGAACCCGACCTGTCCCTCATCCCCACCGCGATGGTCGGCGCGATCGGCGCGTACCCCGAAGGATCCGAGCACGACTTCGAGATGCGCACCTTCGCCCCCGGCGTCGGCGTGGCCGAGGACCCCGTGTGCGGCAGCATGAACGCGCCTCCGTAGGGCAGTGGCTCACCGCCACCGGTGCCGCGCCCTCCAGCTATCGGGTCTCCCAGGGCACGCGCGTGCGCCGGGCCGGAACCATCGAGATCACTGCGGACGAGGACGGCACCGTGTGGGTCGGCGGCGGCGCCACCGGCTACATCCGCGGCACCATCACTCTCTGAGGCGTCCGGGGTCGCTCCGCGTGCGGCCGCCCTGCTCGTCGGCCGGCCGGTGCGGCGAAGCGGCTCCCACCGCCCCCGACGGGGCGGGCGGCCATGCGCGGGGACAGGGCACGCGCAGGGATTCGCCGGTGACCGGTGAGTGCTCCGCGGCGGCGCGCAGCCGGCCGTCGCGCAGGGCGACCGCACCGCTGCGGAGCATGGTGGCGACCAGCTCTGTGGCCAGTGCCGCGGGCGAGCGGCCCAACTGCCGTGCCGCATCGGTCAGCCACGCGCGCGCGTGCAGGTAGGGCTCGACCTCGTCGGCCGGTATCCCGTCGCGGATCATCAGGGCGAACGCGAAGATCCGCCTCGCGCCGTACCAGACGGCCCCGTCCGGATCGTCGACCAGGCGCTGGGCCCGGCGCAGTGCGGCGGCGAACGCGGCGCCGGGATCGGCAGGGATCGGGCCGTGCGAGGGGAGGAGGACGCGCGGGGCCAGACCGGCCATCCGCTGCAGGGAGCCGAGTGCGGTGAAGGCCGCGTCGGGGCCGTCGAGGGCCAGGTTCACCCAGCCCACGTCGTAGTCCGACAGCGCGTCGCCGACCACGAGCAGTCGCTCGTCAGGTTGCCACAGCGCCAGCTGGCCCGGGGTGTGCCCGGGCGTGTGGACGACCTCCCAGTCGGCGTCGCCCAGCCGAAGGAGCTGTCCGTCGTGGAGGGGGATGTCGACGGTGTAGGGGGCGACGGGCTGGTCGAGGTACTCGGCCGCGCAGCAGCCGGGGTCCCGTCGCGCGATCGCCTCGGCCTCCGGTGCGCCGGCGGCGATGCCCGCACCGCCGGACTGCAGCAGAGCGTTGCCGCCGACGTGGTCGGAGTGCCAGTGGGTGTTCACCACCAGCTCGATGTGGCCGGCGTGGGCGCGGGCCCAGGCCGCTGTCTGTCGGGCATGGCCGACGAACCCGCTGTCGACGAGGGCCGGCTGCCGTCCGTGGAGCAGGAGCAGGTTGGCGTCCGGGAACGGCCGCTGCTCCCAGGTCACCCAGGGCGGCAGCATCCGCGGGTTCACTGCGCGGGCCTGTCGACGCGGATGAGGGTCTGCTGCCCGTTGGCGACGAGCTTGCGCCGCCCGTCGCCGACGCCGTACACCTCCAACTGGCAGACGGTCAGGGTGCGTCCGGCCTTCAGGACGGTACCGATCGCCTCGATGTGGTCGCCCAGCGCGGGCGCGAGGAGGTTGATCTTGTATTCGACGGTGAGCACCTCGGTGTCCTCGAGGAAGAGGGTGAGGGCCGCGTAGCCGCCGGCGCTGTCGGCGATGGAGCTGGTGGCACCTGCGTGGAAGTACCCGTGCTGCTGGGTCACTTCGGGCCTGCCGGGGAGGGCGATGTGTACGCAGCCCGGAGCGATGCGGGTGATGCGCGCGCCGAGGTGGCGCATCAGCCCTTGCCTGTCGAAGCTCTCCTGGATGCGCTTGCGTACCTCGGGGCTCGCCTGTTCCTGCGATGTCTGGTCTTCCACGTGGCTCTCCATCGGTGACGGTCTGCGGATCTGCGGTGCGGGTACGGCGCCATCCCCTCAGGCGCTCTCCACCAGCAGGAGCCCGCCGATGCCGATCATCAGGACGCCGCTGATACGGGTGACCAGGCGGGCCGCTGCCGGGCGGGTCTTGAGCACGACTCCGGCGAGCGCCCCCACGGCAAGGTAGACGACCGCGCAGCCGGCCATGTGGAGTGCGCCGAGCACACCGGTCTGGACCGCGACGGGCCAGCCACCCTGAGCGTCGATGAACTGCGGGAACAGCGAGAAGTACAGCAGCAGCGCCTTCGGGTTCAGGCCGCTGATCCCGAAACCCCTGAGCATGATCTTCCCGCGTGAGGAGGCGAGGGGCTCCACGGCGGCGTTCAGCTCGGCCGGCCGCTTCAAGGCGGACCACCCCAGCCACATCAGATAGCCCGCGCCGAGCACAGTCAGGGCGGTGAGCAGGGCCGTCGAGCTCGCGACGATCACGACCAGGCCGGCCACGGCGAGCAGGGTGTATCCCGCGTATCCGGCGACCAGCCCGGCGACCGCGGGGATCAGCGACCGCTCCCGCAGTCCGGCGGCGATCGCGTAGGCCCAGTCCGCACCCGGGGTGAAGATCAGCAGCAGATCCACCGCCAGGAAGGCGGCCAGTGTTGTTGTATCCATCATGGGCCCCTCTCGCACTTCGCCTTTCGAGAGGGGAGATTATGCGAGCAATGCCCGAAAGTGTTTCCGTGTTTTCCCCGATAGGCAGCGAAGTGGGGGAGAATATTGCTCATGGATGCTCTGGATCGAAATATTCTTACTGAGCTGCAGTTGGACGGGCGGCTGACGGTGACCGAACTGGCCGCCAGGGTCGGGCTGAGCGTCTCGCCCTGCCACCGCCGGCTGCGCGACCTGGAACGGAACGGCGCGATCCGCGGTTACCGCGCGGTCGTCGACCCGGCGGTCGTCGGCCTGGACTTCGAAGCGCTGGTCTTCGCGACCCTGCGCTGGGAGGACAGGGACACCGTCACCACGTTCGAGGAGGCCGTGGCGGCAGTGCCGAACGTCGTCCAGGCCCAGCGGCTGTTCGGTGACCCCGACTATCTGCTGCGCGTGGCGACCACCGACCTCGCCGCGTACCAGCGGCTCTACGACGAGCGGCTGGCCAAGCTGCCGGGGGTGCAGCGCCTGAACTCCACCCTCGTGATGAAGCACGTCGTCCAGGACCGCCCACTGCCCGTGTAGGTGCGGTCTGTCGCCGGGTGCACCGGAACCACCCGGCGGTCACGACGTACGCGGTTCGTGATCCAGGCAGTGGGCGCCAAGGTCAGTCGACTGCCTCGCAACGTTCTTCCCCGGCAGCGGTTGCGGTGTCTTCGACAAGACGCTCGCCCACCGCCGAGGCGAGGAAGACGGCCACAACGGTGAAAGCGACGACAGCGATCATCGCGGTGCGAAGGCCGTAGTGGTCGCCGAGGAAACCGAGACTCGGAGGACCGACCAGGAACGCCACGTAGCCGATCATCGCCACGAGGCTGACCCTGGCCGCTGAGTCGGGCCCCGAGTCGCCGGCGGCCGACAATGTGACGGGGAAGCCGAGGGATGCCCCCAGACCCCACAGCACAACCGCGACACCGGCCAGGGCGGCTGAGTCGGAGAAGACGACAACGGCGATTCCCACGGTCGCGGAGATCGCGCTGGCGCGGACGACGGGAACGCGGCCGAAGCGTTCGATGAAGAATCCGCCGGCGAACCGGCCGACGGTCATGGCAGCGGCAAAGCCCAGGTAGACGGCTGACCCGAGAGCCTGGTCCATGCCGTGCCCGTCGACCATGAGCAGGGGCAGCCAGTCGTTCGCGGCCCCCTCGGCCAGCGCCATGGCCAGGATGATCGCGCCGATCAGGAGCAGCCGGCGGTCCTTCCACACCTTCGGCCGCGGCGATGACGTACGGGCCTGGGTCTGTCGGGCCTTGTCAGCGCCTGCCGTGTGCGGAATGGCGCGGAAGGCGTAGGCGAACGTGGCCGAGGTCACGAGGGCCACGGCCACCAGGTGCCATATCACCGGGAAGGCGACCGCGGTGCACAGGATGCCTACTGCGGACCCGACCACCGTTCCCAGGCTGAAGAATCCGTGGAGCGCCGGAAGTACCGTCCGCCCGGTGATGCGCTCGACCTCCGCGCCGTCGATGTTGATCGCGACCTCTCCGCCGCCCATCCCGGCGCCGAAGAGGAGCAGCCCTGCCGCGACCCCGGCCGCGGAGGAGAGCTGCGCACCGACGCCGATGACGGCGATCCCCAGGATGATGAGCAGCGTTCCCACTCCCATGACGGGGCGGGCACCGACCCTGCCGACGAGTGGTCCGGAGCTGATTATTCCGATCATGGAGCCGATGGACAGCCCGAACAGGACCAGGCCCATCTGCGCGGTCGACGCGTGAAGCTGGTCCCTGATGTCCGGCGTGCGGGTCACCCAGGAGGAGATCGCCAGCCCGGGTATCAGGAAGAAGAGGAACAGCGCTGTTCGGCGACGGCGCGTGGCCAGATCCATGAGGTGCTCTTTCACGTGGACGTGGACGTGGACGTCATGAGGGCGCCGTCTTTCGAACACGGCGTGCCGCAGGAGAGAGGAGAGACGTAGTCCTCCACCCGGCCGTGGCCGGGCCGTGTCGTCCGGACAACGGTACAGAAGCCCGAGGTGGGGCCGCATGCCGAGGTCCGCTGGACAGCTCGCCCCGAACGGTGCGGGAAACAGTGCGGCCGGGACGGAGGCAGGCCGTGCCTGCTCTCCGTCCCGACCGCACTGGCGGCCCTGTCGGTCAGTGCCCTTGTACGGGGTCACCGGCGCCCGGAGAGCGCCTCTTTCCGGTGTTCGAGGTCCGCCGGCGCGGACTGCTGATGCGTCAGCTTCTCGCCCTCGACATCGACGTGCGGCAGCACCCGGTGCAGGAACCGCGGCAGCCACCAGGCGGCGTGCTTCAGAACGGACATGGCCGCCGGGACCAGCGCCATACGGACGACGAACGCGTCGAACAGGACGCCGACCGCCAGGGCGAGGCCCATGCCCTTGGTCACCTGCATGTCGGCGAAGACGAACGAGCCGAAGACGCACACCATGATGACCGCTGCGGCGGTGACCACCTTCGAGGCGTGGCCGAAGCCGTCCACCATCGCCTGTTCCGGGCTCTTGCCCCGCGAGTACTCCTCACGCATTCGGGACACCAGGAAGACCTCGTAGTCCATCGCGAGGCCGAACAGGATGCCGACGAGCAGGATCGGCAGGAAGCTGATCACGGTCGGGCTTGCCTGGGTGCCGAGCAGGGAGGAGAACCAGCCCGACTGCAGGACGGCGACCAGGACGCCCAGGGACGCGCTGAGCGACAGCAGGAAGCCCACCGCCGACTTGAGCGGCACCGCGAGCGAGCGGAACACCAGCGTGAGCAGCAGGACGGCGAGGCCCATGACCACCAGGCAGTAGACGGGCAGCGCGTCCGTGAGCTTGGCGGCGACGTCCAGGTTCACGGCGGTGGTGCCGGTGACGTCGATCTGCGCACCCGTGGAATTCTCCACGCCGTCGCGTTCCGCCCGCAGGTCGGTCAGC
Source organism: Streptomyces sp. NPDC048275 (assembly GCF_040652275.1). Taxonomy (NCBI): domain Bacteria; kingdom Bacillati; phylum Actinomycetota; class Actinomycetes; order Kitasatosporales; family Streptomycetaceae; genus Streptomyces; species Streptomyces sp. NPDC048275. The sequence goes on along the minus strand of NZ_JBEZLR010000173.1, from coordinate 1,640 downwards.
AGCTGCTCGGTCTCCACGGAGTCGGGGGCACTGGACGGCAGGACGTTCAGGACAACCGTGTCACCCGACTTGCTGAGCACTGCCGGAGTGACCGAGGCAACGTCGTCGAGTTCGGTCGCCTGCGCAGCGACCTGCTTGGCCGCCGACTCGGTCGCCTTCGGGGTGTCGCCCTGGACCAGGACGGTCAGCGTGCCGCTGTACCCGGGGCCGAAGGCATCGTCGATCATGTCCTGAGCGCGCACGGCCTCCTGGTTGGTGCTGGGCACCGTGAGGCCGAGGCGGAGGTCGGCGGCCGGGACGGCCAGGGCCCCCAGGCCCACCACACCGAGGAGCAGAACGGTCCAGCGGCGCCGGTGCATGAGGCTCGCCCAGCGGGCTCCCGCCGTCGGCGCACCGGACCGCTGCCGGCGCAGCGAGCGCTCCGCGGACCTGCGCAGCACGGGTACCTGGCTGTAGGCGATGTTCCGGCCCATCAGCCCCAGTACGGCAGGCAGCAGGGTGAGCGCGAGCAGCACCGAGAAGACGACGGTGCCGGCGGCGCCGAGGCCCATGATGCTGAGGAACGGGATCCGCACCACGCTCAGGGCGGCGAGCGCGATGATCACGGTGGCACCGGCGAAGAGTACGGCCGATCCCGCGGTGCCCACGGCCAGGGCGGCGGACTCCTCCGGATCCATGCCGTCCCGTACCTGGGACTGGTGCCGGGAGACGATGAACAGCGCGTAGTCGACGCCGACGGCCAGGCCGAGCATGAGGGCGAGGATCAGCGCCGTGCTGTCCATCTCGACGAAGTGGGTGAGCGAGAGCAGGCCCAGGATTCCGAACGCCACACCCACCAGCGCCGTCACCAGCGGGATGATCGCTGCACGCAGCGCGCGGAACACGATCACCAGGACGATCAGCGTGATGATGCCGATGACTTCGCCGATGCCGCCGACGGCCGTCTCCACGGGTCGAACGCGTCACCGCCGTGCGCCACCGTCATGGCGGACGAATCCGCCGAGTCCGCTGCCTTCTCCAGCGTCGTCGTGTCGATTTCACCGGGCTGTTCCGCGTCGAACATGACCTTGGCCATCCCCGTCCGGCCGTCGGGGGACACGGTCCCCAGCTGGGCCGACGGAGCGGCCACGGCTTCGGCCCCGGGGATGTCGGCGATGGTATCGGTGGCCTCGCGGACCGCCTTGCCCTCCGCGCCGGCCGTCACCGTCGTCCCCTCGGCGGTCTGGAAGACGATCTCGCCGGTGACACCGTCACTGGAGGAAGGGAACTCCTTCTCCAGGACGTCCAGGGCCCGCTGAGCCTCGGTGCCCGGGATGGTCGTACTGGTGGCGAACGGCTTCATCAGCCCCATGGCAGTCGCGCCGAGGGCGCACAGCATGAGGAGCCAGCCGACGATCACCCCCCACTTGTGGCGGTAGGAGAACCGCCCCAGGCGGTACAGGAACGTGGACAACGAAACTCCTTGGGATGGACGTGCGATGGGGCCCGGCGGACTGCGCGAGGAAATCGGCGGCCGGTGCAGTACTCACGACCGCAGGAGCCGGCTAAGAGGTCGTTTTCTCCCGTTGTTTCATCCCGGGATGCGATTTTGATCCGGGGATGTCGGGTCGCGCCAGGAGATGGTGTTCTCGCCGGTGAGG
>NZ_JBEZLR010000172.1:0-10594 GCF_040652275.1 Streptomyces sp. NPDC048275 | reverse complement strand
GCGTCCGGGCAGAGCAGCGACGCGAGCAGGTCGGCGTCCTCGGTGACGCATGCTTGGTGGACGGCGCGGGCGAGGGCGTCGTGCTGTTGCGGTGTCGTGGGGCGTGAGCGTTGCACGCGTAGGTAGTGGCGTGCCCGGTCGGCGAGTTCGGCGCACTCCGGCTCGGTGCGCCCCACGATGTCGGCGACCGTACCGGGCGTCATCCCGAAGACCTCATTGAGCACGAACGCCGCCCGCTCGGCCGGCGACAGGGAGTCCAGAGCGTTCAGCAGTACCCGGCTGACCTCCTCCTCCAGTCTCGCCTGCGTCTCCTCGGTGTCTTGCGTCTCAGTGGGGGCACCCGTTCTCCGGTCGGCCGCATCCCGGTCGGGCAGGGCGAGGCGGCCCAGACAGATTCCGCCCGCGGTCTTCGCAAGCCAGGAGCGGGGCACCGTGATCTGTCGGCGCGCTGCGTCGGACAGCCCGTACCACCGACGGTAGGTCTCATCGACAACACTCTCCGCCTCACCCGGGCTGCCCAGCATCCAGTAGGCGACATCCAGCAGATACCGACGCTCATCAAGCAACTCCGCGATGGGCACCGCGTCAGCATGGTCCATACGGCATCCTCCCTCCTGCATCTCGGCTCAACTTGTTAGACCGGGCAGGCACGGACCTTGTGACATGAGCTTCCACGCCTGATCCCGAAGGCTCGGGCACCGTCCTTTGCCCAGAGGCCCTCACCACGCGCTGTGCCGGCGCAGGCTGTCACGCAAGGATGGTCAGCCGCACCGCAGCGCCCCGGTCACACGGTTCTCTGCGGATCATCCCCTTCAACGCCACGCGGAACTCGGCTGCGTGTCACATCCCCGCCCGATGCCCGGTCATATGGGCGGAAGCAGTCCAGGAGCCTGCTGACCCTAGGAGTGCAGTGATGACCAAGGCGGTTCTTGAGGCTCCAGCTCAGGAGCCTGCGGTGGCGACGGCGTCCGGAAGGTGCTGGACCTCGTGATCCACACCGGCTGAGTCACAGTTCGGCGTTTGGCGGTCCCCGTAAGACGGATGGAAACAGAGTAGGTGCCCCGTCTGTCTCAAATCCGCCGCCGGTAGGCACAGGCCCTGCCGCAGTGAATTCTTTGCCCGTCGCCGGGGGGAGACCGTGGCGGGCCTAAGTGACGTGAAATCTGCAATCTCAAAAGCAATCCTTTTGGGTGATTTATGAATGGTGGTAGGGGTATGGGCGACGGGAGTCAGGAAAGTAAAGTGCGGCGCGAACGCAAGGGGGAAAGGGTTGCCGAATGGGCCGACGGACGCCTGGGGGTGTACAGCAGAGTCAGGGTAAATGCGCGAAGAGCCTTCCCGGACCACTGGTCGTTCATGCTGGGTGAGATATGCCTCTACAGCTTCCTCATTATCATCGTTACCGGTGTGTATCTTTCCCTGTACTTCCATCCGTCGATGAATCAATTGGAGTACCAGGGCAGTTACGCGCCGCTGCGGGGCCAGTTGGTGTCGGAGGCATTCAATTCGACTATGCACATCTCCTTCGATGTGCGTGGTGGCCTACTGATCCGGCAGGTCCACCACTGGGCGGCGCTGGTCTTTGTCGCCGCCATCCTTGTTCACATGATGCGCGTATTCTTTACAGGCGCGTTCCGCAAGCCCCGCGAACTGAACTGGCTGTTCGGGTTCCTGCTGCTGATCCTGGGAATGTTCGGAGGACTGACGGGGTACGACCTTCCGGATGACCTTCTTTCCGGGACCGGACTCGCGGTCGTGAACGGAACAATCCTCTCCATCCCGATCGTCGGAACGTACCTCTCGATGTTCCTTTTTGGGGGCGAGTTTCCGGGGACCGATCTAGTGGCGCGTTTCAACATGATCCACGTTCTGCTCATCCCCGCCCTCATGGTGGGACTGCTTGCCGCCCATCTGGTCCTGGTACTCCACCACAAGCACACGCAGTATCCAGGTCCGGGACGTAGCAACAAGAATGTTGTGGGCCTTCCGGTCAAGGTACGCGCCGTGAAGTCCGCAGGCTTCTTCTTCCTGGTCACCGGCATCATTTTCATCCTCGCTTCGGTCACGCAGATCAACCCCGTCTGGCTGTATGGCCCCTACCGTGCCGACCAGGTTTCGGCAGGCTCGCAGCCCGACTGGTACATGGGCATAGCAGACGGACTGCTGCGAGTCATGCCTGGCTGGGAAATCGATTTCTGGGGCCACACCCTGGCTCTGGACAACCTGATCCCGCTGTCGGCAGGCGTTGGTCTCTTCCTTGCCATGGGCGCGTACCCGTTCATCGAGTCCTGGGTGACCGATGACAATCGTGATCAGCACATCCTCGACAGACCACGTAACCGCCCGGTGCGAACGGGACTGGGCGTCGCATGGATCAGTTTCTATCTGGTGGCCTTGATCGGTGCCGCGAACGATATTATCGCCATTCGTTTTCACGTCTCGGTTGAATCAGTGACGTGGGCAGTTCGCATCGGTCTCTTCATCGTGCCTCTTCTGGCCTACTTCGTGGCGAATCGGGCTGCACTCGGCCTCCAGCGCCGAGACCGCGACAAAGTGCTGCACGGCCGCGAGACCGGCATTGTCAAGCGTTTGCCACACGGCGAGTTCATCGAGGTGCATGAGCCGCTCAGTCAGGAAGAACTGCACGTTCTTACACAGCATGTGCAGTACAAGCCGATAGGTCCCGGACCCAGGGAAAGTGCGGGAGGTCCGGATTTCAGATCCAGCCTCACTCAGCGCCTGCGTTTCGGGCTCAGCCGGAGTTTCTACGGCGAAGGCACGCAGATCACCAAGCCGACCGCGCAGGAGTACAAGGAGATCGCCGGCAAGCACCGACGCTGATCTGGAGGAGGGTGCCTCCGAGCCGGCCCGGAAGACCATTCCGTCCTGGTTCCTGGTGGCTACCGAGGACCTCAACATTGCCCCGCAGGCCCGGACCTTCATGGCCGAGCGCGCCAAGGCGCACACGGTGGAAGTCCGGGCCGCGCACGTCGTGAGCGTCTTCCGCCCACACGACGTCGCCAACATCATTGAGGAGGCGGCGCGGACAGTTCGCTGATCGGCGCACCCAACAAGGCGAGGCGGCAAAGATTCCGCCCTGCCGGTTCGTCGCCACAGCGTGGTCATGAGGTCAGGGGGATGCTGAGCAGGTGCCTGAGCAGACGGCTTCGCGCAGGGCGCGCAGCAGGCCGGGCGCACGGTCGGCGAGGGGGCGAGGACGGCTGTCGTGTAGGCGTGGGCGGTGCAGACGGAGATGCCGAAGCCCTCTGCGAGCTGAGTGAGAGTGTCGTGACTGCGCGCAGGTACACCAGGCCGACCAGGGCATGTTGGTGCGGCGGGAGAATGCAGCGACGGTCACCCTCGCGGGTGACGATGAGCATGGTGACGCACTCGACCAAGGCGTGAGGCAGGTCGAGTGCTGCAGGACAGGGAACCAACGAGGCTACTGTGCCGGTGAGTTGAGACTTCGAACACCTCCCTCAACGGCACGGGAGCCTCGTGCGTTGCGGACACCGGCCCCGTAGCCGATCAGTGGCCACGCTGAAAAGAGCTCCCGGAATCAGGCAGCTGAGACGCCGTGTCGATGTGAAGGGGCAGTTCAACGTCCTTGATCCGGAGGTACCCCGCCATGCGGATCTGGTCGTCACCGGCATCGAGGATTCCGGCGGAACGGAAGCCCATGAGAGGGAACGTTGCTGAGTCGAGGAAGTCCGGGCCGGTGACATGCGCGTCCCGCTCCGGAAAACCCGCGTCCACACTGCCGGTCTGGACACTGAGGTAGGCCTCGGACCGGGGTGGATGGGCTCCATAGAGCTTGAGGAGCCCTTCGAAGGCGGTGAATTTTTCGCGCACGTTGGTAATCACGGCGAGCCGATTCCTTCGTGCGGGTAGCTCACACAGGGCGAATTCAGGCACACTGCGGCCTGCAGTCGAATTCAGGGCTGCTTTTCGAGCGAATTGCTGCCGGCCATGAACGTCGAAAGCCTGGACCCACGAGAGATGAAGAAACGGATCGTCCTGGCAAGGAAGGCTGAGGCAGTGGCTGTGTATGCGGTGGAGTGAACCTGCGGCCGGAACGCAGAGGTGGCCCCTGCCTGCTGGCAGGGGCCACCCGCGGGACTTACTGCTGCTGCGCGACCCAGTCGGCGAACCGGGTCTCGGCGAGATGCGCGTCCGGACCGGGCACGAGCGTGGTCTCCTGCAGCTCGGCTCCGGAGTACTTGGCGTGCGGGTCCGTGACGACCGTGCGGGGGTCGTTCTTGGCGGCGAGTCCCTTACGGATGAGCTCATCGAGCTGGAACACGTCGGGGCCGGCGATCTCCACCACGCCGTTGACCGGGTCGCCGACCGCAGTGCGGCCGACAGCGGCGGCCACGTCGTCGGAGTAGATGGGCTGGATCTTGACGGGGGCCAGACGCACGGTGTCGCCCTCGGTCGACATGTCCGCGAGCCCCTTCATGAACTCGAAGAACTGCGTGGCGTGGACGATGGAGTACGGGACCTTGGACGCCTTGATCAGCTCTTCCTGAGCCTGCTTGGCACGGAAGTACCCGCTCTCCTGGAGGCGGTCGGTGCCGACCACGGACAGCGCCACGTGGTGCGTCACGCCGGCGTCCGCCTCCGCCTTCAGGAGGTTGGTGGTCGAGGTGCGGAAGAAGTTCATGACCTCGTCGTCCGCCCACGAGGGGGAGTTCGACACGTCGACCACGACCTGCGCGCCCTGGAGGACCTCGGCCAGACCCTCGCCCGTCAGAGTGTTGACCCCGGTGTTGGGCGAGGCCGCGACCGCCTCGTGACCGTGCTCGTTGAGCTTGCCGACCAGCTTCGAACCGATGAGCCCGGTTCCACCGATTACTACGATCTTCATTACGGATTCCTCTCGGAGTTTTTCTCGGTGCGCGCATCCTGCGATGAGCTGCTCACCCGTACTGAATAAAGTCTGTCTGTACTAGAAGAGACAGGACAGTGGATCTACTTGTGACAGGGGTGCCTGGATCGAGAAAATTTCCCGGTGCGGCCCTCGGGGCCCGGTTGCACGAGGAAGTGCGGCTGTTCATTCGCTCGCATCGGGACCCCGTCGACGCTCACTCGGCGTGCTCGAAGGAGAGCGCACGGACATGCCGCTATTGGGCACCTCGTAGGGTTGTATGAAGTTATTCGACGAGCTTTCCATCGGCCGATACCTCCTGCATCAGAGAGGCAATCTCGTCCGGGATGGCGGGGATGCTCTCGCGGGTGATCCCCGTCGTCGGGGACCACACGAGATTGACCTGCAGAGCGGGATCCATGTCCGGGTAGTCGCTGCGGTTGTGGCAGCCCCGGGTCTCACGACGCTCAAGCGCTGCTTCGAGCGTGGCCCGGGCTGCCAGAGCGGAGGACTTGAGGTCGAAGGCGTGCGCGAGATCCTGGTAGCCGGCGATGTCGGGATGGATGCCGACGTTCTCCATCCTCTTCTCGATCACGCTGAGCTCTGCCAGTCCGGCGCCCAGGCCCTCTTCGTCGCGTACGACGCCCGCATGCTCGGTCATGGTGTTGCGGATGTCGCGCTGCAGGGCGCGTACGTTCTCCGGACCGTCGGCCGCGAGGAGATCGTCGATCTCCGCGCGAGCCTGCGCTACTGCCGACGCCGACCGCGGCTGCGCGGTCAGTGACTGCGAGTAGGCGGCGGCGGCCTGGCCTGTGATGCGGCCGAAGACCAGCAGCTCGATGAGGCTGTTCCCGCCGAGGCGGTTGGCGCCGTGCAGCCCGCTCGACGCCTCGCCGATGGCGTACAGACCACGCACATCGGTGCTGTGGTCCTCGGGACGCACCCACACCCCGCCCATCGAGTAGTGCGCGGTGGGCGCGATCTCGATCGGTTCGCTGGTGATGTCCAGCATCTGCAGGTCCAGGAGAGTCTGATAGACGCGGGGGAGCCGCGTCATGATCGTCTGCCGTGGCAGGTGGGAGACGTCGAGCCACACGCCACCCTTGGGGGTCCCCCGCCCTTCCTTGATCTCCGTGTAGGCGGCCAGGGCCACGCGGTCGCGGGTGGACAGTTCCATACGCTCAGGGTCGTAGCGGGACATGAACCGTTCCCCGAGCGCGTTGCGCAGGATCCCGCCCTCGCCCCGAGCGGCCTCGCTGACCAGGGTGCCGGCCGCGTTCTCCGGCTCGATGATCCCGGAAGGGTGGAACTGGACCAGCTCAGGGTCGCGCAGGCGGGCTCCGGCCTCCACGGCCAGGCGGAAGGAGTCACCCGTGTTCTCGTCGCGCCGCGAGGACGTGCGCCGCCAGATACGGGTGTGGCCACCCGCAGCAAGAATGACGGCATCGGCGTGGATCAGGTAGCGCCTTCCGTTCGTGAGGTCGAAGCCGTAGGCACCGAAAACGGCGCCGTCATGTACCAGGAGCCGAGTGATGTAGACGCCGTCGAGCACGGGGATATTGAGCTGGTCCGCGCGCCTGATGAGCGTGCGCTGGATCTCCAGACCGGTGTAGTCACCGGCGAAGGCGGTCCGCCGGAACTTGTGCGCGCCGAAGAAGCGCTGGGAGATGCGGCCGTCGTCTTCCCTGGCGAAGGCCATGCCATAGCGTTCCAGGTCGCCGATGCCTCGGCCGGCGCCCTCAGTGACGATCTGGGCGGTGCGAGGGTCCGCGAGCAGATAACTCTCCTTGAGAGTGTCGGCTGCGTGCTGCTGCCAGCTGTCCTCGGGATCCATGGTGGCGAGGGCCGCGTTGATTCCTCCGGCAGCAAGGGCCGTATGGGTGTCCTCCTTGGGGCGCTTGCCGACTGCGAGGACGTCGATACCGGCCTCAGCCAGTTCGATCGATGCTCGCAGTCCAGCACCTCCGGTGCCGATCACCAGCACCATGGTGGACAGACGTTGTTCGGTGATAGCCACGATCTTCTCCGATCGCCGGGGTTGTCACTCAGTACGACCAGGCCGTCCCGGGATCTGTGACAACCTTCCGTTGCCGGCGCGCCCGTGAACCCGTGGCGGGGCCCCACTGACACCGACGAGGGCGAGAGGCGATGTGCAATCCGGCCCACTCTCGCCCGCGCCGGGGTGTCACGGCAGGATGCGGTCCAGAGGTACGCCCGGGTCGGAGAGAAGCGCGTCGTCGATGTCCGACCCGGATGTGATGAGGGACCGGATCGGGTCCATGACATCCCACACGTTGACGCTCATGCCCGCCAGCACGCGGTTCCCCGCCATCCAGAACGCGATGAACCGTCGTTCTGACGGCTCACCGCGGAAGACGACGCGGTCGTAGCCGCCGGGTTCCGTGTAGCCCGTGTACTCCATTCCGAGGTCGTACTGATCGGTGTAGAAGTACGGCTGTCTGTCGTAGACGGCGTCTTTGCCGAGCATGCTGAGCGCCGCCACCTCCGGCTGATGCAACGCATTGGCCCAGTGCTCGACCCGGAGGCGGCGGCCGAGCAGCGGGTGGTAGGCGTTGGCGACATCGCCTGCAGCGTAGATGTCGGCCACTGAAGTCTGCAGATGCTCGTCGGTGACGATGCCGTTCTGCACTTCCAGGCCCGCCTCCTGGGCGAGCTGGACGTTGGGGGTGATACCGATGCCCACCACCACGGCGTCCGCGGCCAAGTGGCGGCCGTCAGTGAGCCGCACCCCGTCCACCCGGCCGTCTGTTCCGGTGAGGGATTCCACCTGCACGTTGGGCATCAGATCGACGCCGTGATCAGCATGGAGAGCAGCGAACACTTCAGCCGCTTCGCGCCCGAGCACCTTCAGCAGGGGAAGCTCCGAGTGCTCGAGCACCGTCACCTCGGCACCGGCCATCCGGGCGGCCGCGGCGGTCTCAAGTCCGATCCATCCGGCACCGATCACGACGATCTTCGCCCCCGTACTGAAGGCGGACTTGAGCCGTTCGCTGTCTCCCACGCGGCGCAGATACAGAATGTTGTCGAGGTCCGCTCCGGGGACGGACAGACGACGTGGAGACGAGCCGGTAGCCAGGAGCAGCTTGGTGTAGGGAACCTGACGCCCATCGTCCAGTTCCACCTTCCGTGCCCGCCAATCGACCGCGCGCGCACGCGTGTTCAGCAGCAAGTCGACATCGTGCTTCCTGTACCAGTCATCAGGATGCACGAAGATCGAATCGCGCTCTTCCTTGCCCAGCAGGTATCCCTTGGAAAGCGGCGGCCGAATGTACGGCTTCTCACGCTCGTCGCCGATGATGACGAGCGGGCCGCTGTGGCCGTGCTCCCGCAGTGCCTCGGCCGCCTTGCCCGCGGCCAGACCGCCACCGACGATCACGAAAGTATTCACAGGGTTCCTCATCTCAGATGTCGCATGCTGCGATTCATATGGGGAGGGGTCACCCATCAGACCGCATAGCCCTTCATCCTGTGACAAGTCGGCTACGGCCCAGGCGGGATACGCGCCAGGCTGTCACAACGTCGTGATCTTCATGGTCCTACCTTCAGTCGGAAGACTGCCTGCCGCAAGTCGGCTGAGCGCTGATCATCTCCGTCGGACGAAAGAGGAGAAAATGACGTACGTCATTGCCCAGCCTTGCGTCGACGGCAAGGACAGAGCCTGCCTCACCGAATGCCCTGTGGATCGCATTTATGAGGGCGATCGAACGCTCTGCATCAATCCTCCGAGTGCGTGGACTGCCATGCCTGCGAGCCGGTCTGCCACGCCCCGGGGCAGCAGGGCGGGTCGTTCGGCCTTGACGGCGATCACCGCCTGATCGCCCAGTTGTCACCGCAGAGTTCGCATACGAAGGACATCGCTGTCTTCATCATCCGCAAGGAAGATGCCGCTGACGCCGATCTGCGGTTCCCCTCCTGACAGGACACCCGTCCTGAGCCATCTCATGGACGCCTCAGGCGGTCATTTCGGCAGTGTCTGGCTGTGGGACTCGCGGGGCCTTGCCAAAACAGTGGGCACGGTGACGATCGTGGCCTCCCTGGTCAGGAGACGATGCACAGGACAGCGCCCGGCAGCTGCCAGCAGTTGCTTGATGTGGACAGGCTCCAGATCGCCGGTCAATCGGATGTTCTTGACGATCTGTCCTTGCGGATCGAACTGCACAGCCACATCCACTTGGTCGAGCGGCCAATCGTGCCTGTCCGCTGTGGCCCGGACGATCATGGAGGTACACGACCCGAGCGCGGCCAGGAGCAATTCTCCGGGTGTGGGTCCCGTATCAGTGCTGATGGGCTGGGGTTCGTCCGCAGCCAGCGTATGAGGACCGACCGCAATCGAGCGGGCGAGACGCGGGCCTTCACTTACTGACACGATGCGTGCGTTCATCAGTCTTCCTCTCGGGCGAGGTGAGGTGCACCGCCGTGTGGCCGGTGATCACCAGGGCGGGGTGACGAGTTACTCGTCCCTTAACTGCTAAGACAGGAAGGCTCTCGCTTACGTGACACCTTCAACGCCCCCCTCATGCAAACCGGCACCGAGTCCTACCGCCTCGCCCACGCCAAAACGCAAGCCGAACGCGCCAACACTGGCTGAACCGCGCCACATGGCCGACCCCGGAGCCGGTGAAGGTGGCGGCAGCAGGGCGGGATCAGCCGTTGCCGGCTTCCCGCGCCACGCGCTCCAGTCGGCGCCGGTGGTTCTCCCACCATGCCTGGTCTCCTGGTGGCATGTTGTCGTTGCCCCTCAAGTACCCGACGGCTCCGTCGATGAGCTCTCTCACGATGTCGGCGTGGCCGGCGTGCCGCTGGGTATCGGAGATCACGCGCACCAGGATGTGGTGCAGTGTCACCTCTCGTCGCTCCTCCGGCCACCACGGGACGTGACCGATCGCATCAAGCGTCAGCGTCGCGATCGTGCCGTTGGAGTGCTTCCACGCCTGGTGATACAGCCCGACGATCTCTTCGCGTGACTCATGTGCAGTGGCCCACATGTCCGAGTTGGGTTCTGCGTCCTCCGTATACCACCAGGGCGGCGGCGCCTCGTCGAAGAATGGCCTTCCGAACGTGTCACCGAAGTACCCCAGCTCCACGCTGGCGATGTGTTTGACCAGCCCCAACAGGTTCGTGCCCGTGGGGGTCAGCGGACGGCGTATGTCGTATTCCGAGAGCCCATCGAGCTTCCACAACAGGGCGTCACGCGCGTCTTGCAGGTACCGGAGAAGATCCGCTTTCGGATTCGGTTCGATCATGCCGGGCAGTCTTCCACCCAGCACTGACAGCCGGGCTCTACGGGACGCTGCTTCAGGCAATCGCCTCGCAATACCGAGGCTGACATCAAAAGCCACTGACGTTGATCTTGCCTGCCCTCGCGAAACGACTCCCCAAGGCGTCTCGAAAGAACTCCCGGAGAAAGGGACACAGCCATCACGGCGATTGTCGAAGACGACCAGCATGTCGTCGGCCAGATGGAGGGTGACCTTGCGGTCGATGAATCGGACGGAACGGAGGAGGAGCACATCTTGACGGTGATCCGGCTGTGGCGGTCTACCCTCGGCTCGAAAGTCATCGCCGTCTCGAACGGTTCGGGCGGCAGTGGCAGCAGGTGCGGTTCCTCGCGGGGCCGTGTCCCGCGACGTGGTGTAGGGGATCAAGAGCTACGCGTTCCGGTTCGAGACCCGTGGCGATCTCTGCGGAGACTGCAGCCCACGAAGC
>NZ_JBEZLR010000171.1:0-10905 GCF_040652275.1 Streptomyces sp. NPDC048275 | reverse complement strand
AACTTCGCCGCCAGGACGGCCTCGATCCCCTCCGGTCGACCCATACCACTACAACGATCCCCGGAGCTGGAAGCCACGACTTATTTCCCGGCAAGTCCTAAGACGTGTGCGGCGCCTGCACAACTGCTCGCCCTCGCCTTCGACGTCGTGGCCATCAGCGAAGCATCTCCCCAACGCATCTACACGGAGCCGTGAAGATGATGCTGGATCAAGTGGCGCGGCAGAGCCATCTCATGGGGCAGAGGCATACCGGCGCATGCCGACAGGTGGCGCAAAGTCCTCGGTTTGCGGCTAATAAGTCACCTCGACCAACTCTCAAGTCGGTAAAGACCTAACCAAGAGAGGCAAGGCGAGGCAATGTCGCTTTGGCGTAAATGACCGATTCACATTCGGGGATACTTGTGGGGCGAGTGGCGGTCTGGTGAATTTTGGTAGTAAATGATCAACCTTCAGAGTTGGAGGCCTTCGTGTTTTCGTCACGGAGGGGTCGTGACAGGTTGTGAGTTGGGTGTGAAGATCCCTCACTGGCGCAGGGCGTAACTGCGCCAGTGAGGACTTCACATGTCATCTCTCTTCCATAGAGACAGGCGGCACAGATCCGTCGACCCGGAGCTTCCGTTCCGACCGCTACCGTCCCTAGGGCATCTGCGACGCGTAGCGCTGGCTTTGACGTTGCTGATGGCAGTCGAGACCGCCGTGGTCATCCAGTCCACGGGTGAGGCCGTCGCGCTGTTACGTGTCACCCCAGGCGCGAAGGCGTCCAGCAAACCTAAGAACCTTGGTTCCGCAACTGCCGCTTCGGAAGCGGCCGCTCGCCTCAAGGCCAGGATCCAGAAGCGCCGGATCGAGGTCACCGATGCGCGTACGGGGACGTCGACGACGTACGTGAACCCCGACGGGACGGTCACAGAGGAGGCGTACACCGCTCCGGTTCGGTTCAAGGGCGCCGATGAGGCGTGGCATGCCGTCGACCCTTCGTTGGTACAGGCCGACGACGGTTCGATCAAGGCCAGTGGACATCCGCACGGGCTGACTCTGGCTGGCAAGAAGGCCGCTCCGAAGGGTCTGAAGGCGGCTGGCGAGAAGAGTGCGTCGGCTGCGGTGCCACTGGTCACGATGGAGGATCGTGCGGGTCGGGAGCTGCAGCTCGGCTGGTACGGTGCGCTGCCCGAGCCCACGATCGAGGGGGCCGATGACACGGTCGCCCGCTACAAGGACGCCCTGCCGGCAACCGACCTGCTCATCGAGTCCACGCGAACCGGCTACGAGCAGTTCCTGGAGCTGAAGAATCGTTCCGCAGTCGACTCTAACGGTGCAGTCGCCTACAGCCTTAAGGCCAAGGGTCTGACCGCGAAGGCGCACGATGACGGGTCGGTCACTTTCACCGATGCCAAGGGCAAAAGCGCGGGGGTTTTGCCCTCTCCAGTGATGTGGGATGCGCGCACCGACAAGAACTCGGGCGAACACACCAACACCGCGAAGGTGGGAGTGAAGGTCGCGCAGGACGGCGACACCGTCACCCTGACCCTGACGCCGGACGCCGCTTTCCTGGCGGATGAGGAGACCCGGTTCCCGGTCACCATCGATCCATCCATCAACGTCGGCACCAGCTTCGACACCTTCGTTCAACAGGGCTACACCACCGACCAGTCGGCCGCGACCGAACTGAAGCTCGGCAACAACGGATCGGACCAAGTGGCCCGTTCGTTCCTGTCGTTCCCGATGAAGAACATCACCGGCAAGCAGATCACCGCGGCGAAGCTGAACCTGTACGAGTTCCACTCCTGGTCGTGCACGGCCAAGGGCTGGGACGTGTACGGCACGGGGGCGGCCTCCACGAGCACCCGCTGGACAAGCCAGCCGAACTGGGGCACGACGAAATACGCCACCAGCACGCAGACCAAGGGCTTCTCCAGCTCCTGCAACGACGGCTGGGTCAGTACGGACATCAAGTCCCTGGCTCAGATCTGGGCCGACAACGGCAACGCCACCAACCACCTGGGCCTGCGCGCTTCGGACGAGGCTGATCCGTATGGCTGGAAGCGGTTCAACTCCGGCAACGCCGCCTCCAACACGCCGTATGTGTCGGTGACCTACAACTCCATCCCCGGTGTGCCAACGCTGATATCGCCAGCGGACAAGGGGGCCACCAACGACACCACGCCGACCTTGTCAGCGAAGGCGCTGGACGGCGACGGCTCGCAGGTCACGCTGGACTACGAGGTCTGGGCCTCCAACGGCACCTCGGCGCTGCGTTCCGGCTCCAGCGCCTCCGTCGCTTCGGGGGCGACGGCCACCTGGACCCCCTCCGCGCTAGCGGCCGGTGCCTACAAGTGGCGTACGCGCTCCGGGGACGGATCGGCGAACAGCGCCTGGTCGGCCTTCCGCGCTCTCACCGTCGACACCACGGCACCTGCCAAGACGGCCGTGTCTTCGGGCGACTTCCCGGCAGGTCAGTGGTCGGGTACACCGGACGCCAACGGCGACTTCACCGGCTCGTTCACCTTCACCCCGCCGACCAGCGATGTGAAGGAAGTCCAGTGGAACCTGGACGGCGGCACCTGGCAGTCGGCGGCCACCACTGGCACCGCAGTCACCCGCAAGCCGGTCTTCCGCGCGGGCAAGCACACCTTGACCGCCCGCACCAAGGACGCGGCAGGCAACGTGTCCACGGGGACCGCTTATACCTTCTACGCCGGTTCCGGCGCCGCCCTGCTTACCCCGGGTGATGGAGACCGTCCGGCCCGCCGCACGGAGCTGACAGGTCAGGGCAAGACGGGCGACACCGGGGTGCGCTACCAGTACCGGCGCGGCGAGACCGACACCTGGAAGGACATCCCGGTCGCGAATGTCCGCCGCAAGAGTGACGGCTCGACCCCGACCGCCTGGCCGGCGACTGTCACCAGTGGCAACGCTGAGGCCCTGATCTGGAACATCACTGACACCCTCAGCGAGGACGGCTCGGTAGACGTCCGCGCGTTGTTCACCGACGGATCCACCTCGGACGCCTCCCCGGCCACCACCATCACGGTGGACCGCAACGCGGGCGAGGCACCCAGCGAGAACGTCGGTCCGGGCAGCGTGAACACGCTGACCGGTGACTTCGGCCTGTCGGCCACCGATGCCTCTGCCTTCGACCTGTCGGTCACCCGGTCCTCCTCTTCCCGACGCCCCGCCAACGGCGCCCAGCAGGAGGGACAGGTTGCGATCTTCGGACCGCAATGGACTGCCGGCACGACCGCGGAGATCTCCGACAGCGAGTGGACCTACCTGCGCAAGACCTCAGCTACCTCAGTGGCGGTCGTGGACGTGGATGGGGAGGAGACCGGCTTCACCGCGACCAGCAGTGGCGGCTGGAAGCCGGAGTCCGGCGCCGAAGACCTGACCCTGACCGGCAGCCTGACCGGCTCCTTCACGCTGAAGGACACCGACGGCACCACGTCGGTGTTCAGCAAGGTCGATTCCACCGCCACCACGTGGCAGCTGGCCACCACGTTCCTGCCGACGGACCAGTCCACCACCACGGTGATCTCGGAGAAGACCACGGTGGGCGGCAAGACGCTGGCCCGGCCCAAGTACGTGATCGCTCCGACCTCGGCGGTGTCGGCCAGCACCTGCGCGGCCACCCCGGCGACCAAGGGCTGCCGGATGCTGGAATACGTCTACTCCACCTCCACCACCGCCACATCGAGTGCACTCGGTGACTACAGCGGGCAGGTGAAGCAGGTCCGTCTGTGGGCTACCGACCCGGGGGCGTCGACGGCGACGGCCATTGCGATCTCCCAGTACACCTACGACAGCACGGGCCGCCTGCGCGAGCAGTGGGACCCGCGCATCTCTCCTGCGCTCAAGACGGCCTACACCTACGACAGTGCCGGTCGCGTCATCACTTTGACTCCGCCGGGTGAGCTGTCGTGGACGTTCGAGTACGGCACGGCCGGTTCCAACGCGGTGTCCGGGGACGGCATGCTGCTGTCGGCTTCCCGCCCGACCTTGAAGGCGGGCAGCAAGGACGAACAGGACGGCGGCAAGGCGACGACCTCCGTCGTCTACGACGTGCCGCTGTCCGGCGACAAGGCCCCCAACCAGGTCTCACCCGGCGACGCCGCCACGTGGGGCCAGACGGACGCACCCACGGACGCTGCTGCCGTCTTCCCCGCCGACCAGGTTCCGTCCTCCCACACGGGAAGCGATCTGGGCGCGGCCGACTACGACAAGGCGTCCATCACCTACACCGATGCCTCCGGTCGTGAGGTCAACACCGGCCTGCCAGGGCGGCATCTGACCACCAAGCAGTACGACCGGTTCGGCAACACCGTCTTCGACCTGACCGCTACCAACCGTGAACTGGCCCTGGGCAGCGCGGACTACCAGGTCAACACGCAGAGCGAACTCGGCATTCTGTCCGACTCCACGGCTGAGCGGGCCCGCCAGCTGGGCACCGTCTCGGTCTACTCGGCCGACGGCAAGCGGCAGTTGGAGGAGTTCGGGCCGCTGCACCTGGTCACCCTCACCAAGGCCCTCACCGGGGACGCGGACAGCCCGGACCTTCCGGCCGGGGTGCAGGTCGCGGCGCGTGAGCACACCGTCAACACCTACGACGAAGGCCGCCCCACCGACGGCACCGCCACCGTGACCGACCAGGTGACCACCACCAAGGTGGGCGCCGCGATCGACGGCTACCCCACGGACGGTGACGTGCGCACCACCGCCACCGGCTACGACTGGGTCAAGGGACTGCCCACCAGCGTCGTCACCGATCCGAACGGGCTGAAGCTGACGAAGACCACCAGCTACGACGCCCAGGGCCGAGTCACTAAGACCACACTGCCCAAGTCCACCGGCACCGACGCCGGGGCCACAGTGACCAGCTACTGGTCCGCCACCGGAACCGGCACGTGCGCCGGACGCCCGGAATGGGCCGACCTGGAATGCTCCACGAGTCCGGCCGGCGCGATCACCGGGGGCGGCTCCAACCCCACCGAACTGCCGGTCACGACCACGGAGTACGACCGCTGGGGCAACCCCGCCAAGGTCACCGAGACGGCCAACAGCGTCACCCGCACCACGACCAGCACCTACGACACGGCCGGCCGTCTGAAGCAGACCCAGGTCACGGGCGGGGTCGGCACCGCGGTCCCGGCCCAGACCACCACCTACGACTCGGGCAGTGGCGATGTAGCGACCATATCCAACGGCACCGCGACCATCAGCCGTACCACCGACCTGCTCGGTCGGGAGATCGCATACGACGACGGCGCGGGCAACGTCACCCGAACCGAGTACGACAACCGCGACCGCAGGATCAGGGCTACTGACTCGGCGCCGTCGACCGTGACGTACGACTACGACAATCCGGTCGGCCTGCCCAGCCGGATCCACGACTCGGTCATGGGCACCATCGGTGACGTCACCGGCTCCTACGACTCCGACGGCCGCCTGTACAAGCAAGTGCTGCCGTGGAACATGGACGTCGAGTTCAACCTCGACCCCACCGGTACGGAGACCTCCCGCTACTGGCACTGGGAATCCGGCTGGACCGTCCAGGGCGAATCCACCAGTGAGTCCATCCACGACCAGGTCGTCTCCCGCACCACCTACACCGGAGGCGGCGCCTACCAGGAGTACACCTACGACGCGGCAGGCCGCCTGACCAAGGTCGACGACTCCCAGGCCGGTGTCACCACGCACCGTGCATACGGCTTCGACGACAACACCAACCGCACCTCCTTGGTTACCACCATCGACGACGTTGACGGAGGAACCCCCACCACCAACACCGTCAACTCCACCTATGACAGCGCCGACCGGCTGATCGCCGCCGGCACCGTCTACGACGCCTTCGGCCGCACCACCGCACAAGCCGGCGGCACCCAGAACGCCTACTACACCAACGACCTCGTCCGCCAGATCACCGCCAACTCCAAGCGGACGACCTGGAACCTTGACGCAAGCGGGCGTCTCGCTTCGTGGGCCACGGAGGAGCAAGCGGAGGACGGCACGTGGGGAACGGCCGCTGCCACGACGAACCACTACGGCAGTGAGGGCGACAGCCCCGACTGGACCTCGGCAAGCAACGGCATCAGCCGCAGCCTCGAAGACCTGGCCGGCAACCTGATCGCCACCACCAGCGCCAGCGGTGACGTTGTCCTGCAACTGTCCAACCTCCACGGCGACATCGCCGCCCAGATCCCGCTCGTGGACAGCACCACCCCGGTCGTCAACACCTACGACGAATACGGCAACCCGTTGCCTGGCACCGACCCCGCCCGCTACGGCTGGCTCGGCGGCAAACAACGCAGCACCGAAACACCCAACGGCGCGACCCTCATGGGCGTCCGCCTCTACGACCCCACCAGCGGACGCTTTCTGTCGGTCGACCCTGTCCCCGGCGGCAACGCCAACGCCTACGACTACGTCAACGCCGACCCGCTCAACCAGTACGACCTCGACGGCAAGTGGGGCTGGCGCAAGAGGTTCAAGAGTTGGTGGGGGCGGACCAGCCGCAACCCCAACTACCGGCACTGGTACTACGGGGCTCGCATGGGCGCCTCACTGATCAACCCGGCGAAGAAGGCCCGCTATGCCTACCGCTTTGTCAGGAACCCTCGCAGGGTCGGCCGCATGTGCACGCGCAGTTGGCGACACGCTGCCGGCTGCGGAGGAGCCTTCTGGGGAGTGGGCTCCGCCTACAGGTACGGGCGCAAGATGGTGGGTAACTACCGGTACATGCGCTCCTACAACACCGCGCTGACCTACGCGGGTAAGCAGCGCATCTGCAGGCGGTACACCGGTTACCGTGGCCGGGGTAGCTGCACCTGATTCAGATGTCTGCCGGGGACAGGCCATAAATCCTGTCCCCGGCGGACCCGGGAGGAGATTTCCGTGGATGACGCCGCAGGAATTCTTGTGCGCGTTCTAAGATTCGCAGGCCGGGCGATAGGGGGGTTCCTGGAGTATCTGAATCTCCGGGAGGGGTACCGAGCTCTCAAGGAGCAGTTTCGAGGCGGGCGACGTAAGGCAAAAAGATAATCAGGGGTGAACGGTAGTCCCTCCTGAAAGCCGTCAATTCTAACGACATAGCCCCCCCGCACTGCGGCGCCGATGTCCGGGAAGCTAGATGAGACCGGATGCCTAATCCGGTCTCACCTAGCAAAATTGGCGCAAATCAACACAAACCGTAATTAGGGGCATTGGATCGGGAAAGCGCTTACGGTATACTTCATGAATCGCTTGACTCCCGCGTTATCGACTGTAGTGCGGAACAGCTGGACGGCAAGCGGAACTCCAGCATTGCAGGCCCTTCCGGGAGCAGATCGATGCGCCGACGTCGCCGTGACCAGCCCAGCGAGCCCGAGATGCCGTCCAGTCCGACTGTGATTGCGATCACAGCCCGCGAGGTAGGTGCCCTCATAGAGGTTCTGGGGCATGCCCATACCTGCATCCTCAAATTAAGCGATGCGAATGGAGATATCCTCGCCAGATCCAGCGGATCTGAACTGATACCATCGCTTTACGCGCGAGTCGGATTTAGTTCAATCGGAGGGCGCGGCAGTATTCCTCTGCTTGCCGACGAGGTCGGCCTTCTTGAGGCCGCAGTGATCAACCTGGAATCGTTTCAGGGAAATGAAGTCGTCCTGTGTGCCGGTTATCAATTGTTGGATGATTTCGCGAATCGCGGTAGCGGCTCTTACCCGTTGCGCTACGTGCACGGAATTCTGACCTTTGCTGGAGATGTGGAGGACTCGGCCAGCGGCTCGGCGACACCCTCCCTGACGTGAGAGGGGGCTGATGCTCCGACAAATGGAAACGCGGCGTATTTACCTTTAGTTCCGATAATTATCGATTCATGCGGAGGTCTCCTCGGGAGCGGTCTCGGTGTTGGCGGGGTGAAGGGCCTCCACCGCGGCTTCGGCGGTGCGACGATCCGGTGAGGGGAAGTAGTCGCGGCGGTGTATGCGGCGCAGTTCCGCGCGGAGTCGGCGCAAGATGCGCTCCCGTTCGTCGGCCGGCTGGTGGCGAGCCTTTTCGGCCTGGACGCGTACCGCCTCGTACTCGGCGCCCCGGGCGTCCGCCATGCTCGGGGCGAGCTTGTGTTCCTCGGCGATGGCCGCGGGCCGAGCGATCCACAGAGTAGCGGCGTCGTCGGACTCGGTGATCTCCTCGGCGATCCACTCCAGTTGCTCGCGCGTGCGGGCGTCGGCCAGCAGTGCGATTAGGCCGTCGCTGATCTGGGCCACACCGAGGCGCTTGAGCTTGCGCCAGACGGTGATGCGCGGGGTGGAGGGCTCGCGGGGGAGACGGCACGACAGCGGCGGCATGAGCAGGCCCGCACGTTCGGCGAGCAGGGCGGCCTGGACGCGGGTGCTCACCTCCAGTTTGGCGAGGAGGGCGCTGACATGGTCCTTCACCGTGCCGGTGCTCAGATGCATACGGCTGCCGATCTCGGTGTTGGACAGGCCCTCCGCGATGAGGGCGAGGACACGGCGCTCACGGCCGGTCAGCCGCCCCACGACCTCGGCGGCCTCCTCCCAACGGCTCCCCGCCAGATAGCCGTCCACGACCGTGCGGGTGACCTTCGACGGCAGCACGACACCGCCGTCGGTCAAGGCGCGGACGAGATGGGGCAGTTGCTCGAGGTCGGTGTCCTTGAGGAGGAACCCGGCAGCTCCCGAGCGCAGGGCCGTCGCCACGTACTCGTCCATGTTGAAGGTGGTGAGCATGGCCACCACAGGCGGGTCCGGCAGCAGGCGAAGGTCGGCGAGGACCGTCAGCCCGTCGACGTCCGGCATCCGGATGTCGAGCAGCACGACCTCCGGACGCAACTCCAGCACCGCGCGGACCGCTTGGCCGCCGGGCACCGCCGCCACGACCTCGATGTCGTCCGCGGTGTTGAGAATGTGTGTGAAGCCCATACGGATCAGAGCCTCGTTGTCGACCACCACTACCCGGATCACCCGTGCTCCGCTCGGCCCCGGACCACCTTTGGACTGCTACGACGTCGGGGGTTGCTCCCAGGTTCCTCCGCGCTCCGGGTCGCGCAACCCGGCGAGGGAGGATCCAGCAGGACGGCGGTCGCGCTCCGGCCGGTTGGCGGGGGTGGTTCCGGCCGTTCGCCGGATGGGCCGACGGGGGCGGCGCCCCCAACTCTGGAACACATGACCCCGGACACGACATCGACCGAGCCCCAGGTGCCCGTCACGGAGGCGAGGCCCTCCGGAGCGTCTCCTCGACCACCGCCCCCGCTCCGCCGTCGACAGCACGCCTGATCGGTATTGACCTGGCCCGTGGGCTGGCGGTCCTCGGCATGTACGCCGCCCACTTCGGCCCGGACCCAGCCATAGGCGGGCCGCTGGGCTTCGTCATGGAGCCGGCCCGCGGCCGCTCAGCCACGCTTTTCGCCCTGCTCGCTGGCTTCAGCCTCGTGCTGATCACCGGCCGCCCGCAGCCCCGCACCGGACGTGCCGGGCGGCAGGCGGTGGGCCGGATCGTCATCCGCGCCCTAGTCCTGATCCCGCTGGGCTTCGCCCTGACCGGCCTCGGCACCGACGTCGACGTGATCCTCGCCTTCTACGGCACCCTCTTCCTCGCGGTCCTCCCGCTGTACCGGCTCCGGGCCTGCACCCTCGCCGCCAGCGCCACCGCAGGCGCGCTGATCAGGCCCAAGTGCTCTACGTGATACGCGAGTCGATCCACAACGGGGAGTGGGCGGACACGGTCATCGCCTACGACCCGGTGGCCGGGCTCAGCGGCACGGACGGACTCGTCGAGCTGCTCTTCACCGGCGAGTACCCGGTACTGACCTGGGCTCCCTTCCTGATCGCCAGCATGGCGGTGGCCCGGCTCGACCTCCCCCGGGCCCGAGTGCGAGGGCGGCTGGCCCGCACCGGCGGTGCACTGGCCGTCCTCGGCTACGGCGGCTCCTGGCTGGCCCTGAGCCTCGTGCCCGGCGCGCACAGCACCATCGCCGCCACCGACGGGGACTCCGGGGCCTCCGCCTGGTGGTCCGACACGGTCGGCTACCTCATCGGCGACACCCCGGTCACCTGGCTCCTGGTGGGTGTCCCGCACAGCCAGACCACGTTCTCCATTCTCGGCAATAGCGGCGTCGCGCTCGCCCTCATCGCCGCATGCGTCGCCGCCACGGAACGCCTCCCGCGCCTCACTCGCCTGTTCGCTCCCGTCAGCGCGGTCGGCGTAATCGCGCTGACCGCCTACGTCCTGCACGTCCTCGCCATCGCCGCCGTCGGCATGGAAGAGGAGACGGGCCCGGCCCTGCTGGCGCTGACCTGCGCCATCGCCGCCGCCATGGTCCTGGCGGTGGGCTGGACCCGGCACTTCCGGCGTGGTCCGCTGGAGTGGCTGCTGCATCACTCCACGGGCGTAGCGCGATTCATCAGGTGACTCACTGCCCTTACGGCCGAGCCGCCCACCGACTGTGTGGGCGGCTCGGCGCTGTTCAGCCACGTGAGCTGCCGAACATCAGGCGGTTGCCGAGGGCGGAGTCCTACAGTCGGGCCGGACGGGCGTAGCCGGAAGCCCGATGTCGTGCAGGGGCACCTGACGTAGGTCTTAAGCCGACTGCTGCACAAGGGAGCTGGCCAGGGACGTGCTGCGAGAGGGGGCGATACATGTCCGATTCCCCGGCACCGTGGCGTCGACGATGGCTCGCCGTGGTGGTCTTCGTCCTGGTGCTGTACGTCCTCGTGCGTGCGGCGAACACTCCGCAGGGCGACTCGCCGCCTCCAGCCGGAACATCCACCGCCGAGCCCACTCCGGCGATTTCTTCGTCGTACGCCTCGTCCGGCTAAGAACTCCTATCGCAATGACTTCAGGCGTCGCCAGCAGATGAGTGCGCATCCGAGGGTGAGGAACGCTTCGTGGATGTCGTCGCGTATCTCCCAG
>NZ_JBEZLR010000170.1:0-11122 GCF_040652275.1 Streptomyces sp. NPDC048275 | reverse complement strand
CAGGACCCGAACCACTTACGACGAAGCAACCGCGTGGTCACACCACGCCTCCCCCCAGCCCGCTTGACATCCCAACGACATGGAGTGTCTGACCTGCCGCTTACAAAACGCTCCTCCTCCTGCCCGTCGACCGGGCATCCCGAGGTCCGCTCCCTCCACAAGAGCTGGGGATGTCGCGACGAGCCACTCCATCAGTCCTCGAAGTCGAACAGGCCGGCGACTCGACCGCGAGGACGTAGCGGAGCGTGACGAGGCAAGCCAGTTGCGCGGACACCAGGGACGTGAACCCCGGTGTCCGCTCGGTCTCCTCAGCGGCGATCCGGCCCAGGCACGACGCGAAGGCCGCCCCGATCCGGTCGCGGAACGCCTTGGCGGTCGCCTCGCCCGACAGGCTGGTCCTCGTGGACGGCGACCGGCGCGGGACGGGTCGACTCCTGCCCCCTCCGTGAGCAGTTCAGCCGACGAAGCCGCGGCGGAGGCGCCCGACAGGGTCGATTTCGCGACCAACCATGCCGGACCCTCCGCTGCGCGCTCTGGTCGAGGCCCTCACGGCAACGAGTCGCCTGTCGCCGCGGCCGCGCTGTGCTGGTCGCGGATGATCGCGATCACGGTGTCGGCGGTGCGGTCGAGGTGGCTGCGGCCATCGGGCAGCCGAGCCTCCCGGCTGATGTAGCTGAGCGGCCCGACGTGCGTGGCCGGGTCGAGCCGATGCACGGTGATCTTCCCGGCGCGGTCGGCGCGGTTCCATCCGCTACGGCGGAACAGCCTCCAGCGCTGGGGGAAGATCCAGGTGCCGACCCGCTCGATCCGGTCGCTCGCGCTGGTGAGCCGATGCAAGTGCTCGGCATGGGTGAGGTCGTTGGCGCCGTTGTGGAACCCACCGAGCGTGATCAGTAGGAGCGGGGAACGTAGCTGGGTGTGCAGTTCGTCAACCGCGCCGGTGGCGACCTGGGCACCGCCGCTGTAGCTGAGCAGCACCACGGGGATACCGCTGTCGGGCTGGTAGCCGGCGAACCGGAGCTGAGTGGCGATCTGGGAGCCGACGGCCCGGTTGTACAGGGGGCGGTACCGATGGTCGGCGGCGACGAAGGTCTGCATGACATTGTGCAGGAACAGCAGCAGCCCGATACGGCGGCGCAGCCACGCCCACACCGGCCGCTCAGCAAGCGGGTCGGCCAGTGGCGAGTAGGGCTGGACCTGACCCAGCACCCGCAGCTCCGGCGCTCCGGCGATCAGGGCCTTGACGAGCTGGCCGCCGTCCCGAGTGTCGCGTACGCGGCGTTTGCCGATGCCGTCGAGGTAGACCAGGTAGGCATCCGGGGGACTGTCAGGGGCCGCACCCCGGGCATAGGGCATGCCCGCCGGGAGCTCGGTGGTAGGGGCCCGCCAGCCGGCGCCATAGGCCAGCACCTCGTAGCGGGCCAGCAGAGCTTCGGCGAGCAGAGCCGACCCAAGCGCGCAGCCCCAGAGCAGATAACCGTTCATGCGATCGACTCCCGCACCTCTGTCGCACTGATCTTCACGACCAGGCGCCGAACAGCCTCCACAGCGACACCGAGCCCGGCCCCGGCGGCGGCCACGCAACCGGCAGCGCTCCACCAGCCCAGCCCGGTCGCCTCCGCGAGCGGGCCGGCCAGACCGGCCCCGACCCCCACAAAGAGCAACAGGTGGAGCAAGGGCCCGAGCAACGGAAACGCAAGGACGGCAGCGAGCACCAGCGGGACAAGCAGGTCCGGTGTCCACTCCAACCCGGCGCCTGACGGTGGAGAGGACAGCACCATCTCGGCGAGGGTCCACGCGGTCAGCGGCCACAGCGCGAACACAGCACCCTCGACGATGCCACCGGCCAGCATCAACCCGGACACAAGAGTCCGCGACATGCCAGGCCGGTGCACCACCAGAGGCAGAATGCGCCCGGCGGCCTCCGACGCCCCGGCGAACAGCAGCAGAACGACGACGATGGGTGACATCGCTCAGCCTCGCTGTGACGGATCTAGGGGAGCCGGCTGACCGGCCGAGCCCGCGGCGTGCAGGTACTGCTCGAGTTCGTCGGCGGCGCGCCGATATCCCCCCGCCTCGCGCTGGGCGGCCTGCAGGGTGGTCGCGGCTTTCCGGAACCGGGGGTCATCGAGCAGGCGCCGGGCATGTTCACGCACGGAGTCCTCGGTGACGTCCTCCGTACGGATCGACAGGCCGGCTCCGAGCTCGACTACGCGACGGGCCACCAACGGCTGGTCAGCGCCCTGCGGGACCACCAGCAGCGGGACCCCGGCGTACATGGCCTCGTTGACGCTGTTCATCCCGCCATGGGTGACGAACAGCGCCGCGCGGGCCAGCACCTCCGGTTGCGGCACGGAGCGGCGGGCGAGGACGTTGGCCGGCAGCGGACCCAGCGCGTCGGGATCGGTCTGCCCGGTGGAGACGATCACGGTGCCGCCCAGCGGGGCGAGCGCGGTGGCGAAGCTGCGCAGCAACTGCGGGGAGGCGTTGAACACCGTGCCCAGCGAGGCGTACAGCACCGGGTCCTCCAGCCGATCGGCCGGGAACGACGGGTCGACAGGGCGGGCGCCAATGCTTGGGCCGACGAACCGGTAGGACTGGTCGAACTCCTCGGCTGCAGGCTGGAACGCCCGCGAGGTGTAGACCAGATTGAGCGGCTGGCGAATGTTTCCCAAGTCGACCAGTGGCAGCCCACGCGTGTCGAAGTGGCGGTGCAGCCCCCAACGAGACCACACGTAGCCCTCAAGACTGCGGGGCCGAGTCGCCGCTGCGGCCAGCAGGTCCCACGAGCCGTGGGTGGGGCTGGGGACATGCCGATTGTAGGCAAATGTGGTGTACGACGACGCCGCCGGCACCTCGAGTTCGCGAGCGGCGACTGCGCCCCACAAGCACGCGTTGTCGTGGACGATCAGGTCGGGCCGGACGCGGCGCAGGTCGGTGAGTACAGCGGGCAGCAAGCGCACAGTTGTGCGCGCGAGCGCCTCCATGAACCCGACCGGCGTCGGCGGATCGGGGAGCGGCTGGTCGCCCCCGGAGTAGGGGTACGCAGTCGCGCCGGTGGCCTCGATCTCCTCACGGAAAGCGGGCGAGGTGTGGTACGTCACGGTGTGCCCGCGCCGAACAAGCTCTGCCACGACCGGCAGCGTCGGGTTGACGTGCCCGTGCATGCCGATGTTGAGGAATGAGATGGTGCTCACAGGTCGCCTCCCGATATGGAAGAAGTCGATACCGCGCCCGGACCGGCCGATGTCGCCAAAGGATCGTCGGCCCGATACAGGCCCGGCCCGCTGATGCGCAGCCCGTCGAGAAAGCGCCCCGCCGTGAGGGACGCGGTGCTGATCAGCCGCTGGGAATGACCGAAGTCCCATGGGGCGGGCCAGGCCTCGATGCCGGTCGGCAGCACGACGGTCGGGATGTGCTGGGACACCTCGTGCAGGTCACGCTCGATCTGATGGTGCAAGAGCAGCAGCCCGGCCCTGGCGGCGACCGCACTGGCACGTCGGCGCGGGATGGTGGGGCTCAACGGCGAGCTCTCCGGCCCGGTCGACACCACCACCACGCTGGCCGCCCCGGCCTGCAGGGCCGCCAGTACCGGGACGTAGGCGATCACCCCGCCGTCGATGAGCGTCCGGCCCTCACGATCCACCGGGGGCAGCATCCCGGGAATGGCTGCGCTGGCCAGCAGCGCGGACTCGAGGTCTCCGTGGTCGAGCAACGCCGCTTCGCCGGTGTCCAGGTCCGTGGCCACCGCGGTGAACGGGACCGACAGCTGCTCGATCCGCGACGGCAGCCCAGACCGAGCGATCAGCCGGCGCAGGCCTCGATCGGTGAAGACGCTGGCACGTGAGGACAGGTAGCCGAGCGGATACACCTCACGGCGACGCAACTGGGTCCACACGTGGTCCAGCCACGGCGCGGCCGTGTCGGGGTGGGCGGCCGCGATGGCCCCGTTGAGGGCGCCCACCGAGGTTCCGATGATCATGTCCGGGACGAATCCGCGCTGCTCCAGCACGTACCCGACACCGACATGCGCCGCTCCGAACACGCCACCGGCGCCCACCACCACGGCCACGGGACGGGGAAGAGCGTGCAGGCCCACCGACTTCGGGTCCCCGGCCGGCCGGCTAGACGGCTGAAGACGCGTCCCCTTGGCGCCCGCCATGGTTCGACGCCCCTCTTGGCCACGGCCTCTCGCCGAGTCACCCCCGCCGAAGCCAAAGCGCGCCAAGGCTGGTCTCCGGCGACAAGTAACCCTCATGAAGATCCGCCTTTCTCACCACGGCGCCGAATCGATTGCTTTCGTCACTAGGACCGGGCGGCTGCGCGATCTGTGACACCGCGGCCAGGCGTGTCTGGTGGAACCGTCGCCGAGACCGGTGACATTGCCGGGTTTGCACGTGGGATCTGACACCGGGCCTGCGTGCTGATCGTGTCGTGGAGTGAGATAGGCCACGTCCCGATGGGCGCATTCAGGGCCCACACGACTCAGCACCGCCTGCAGCGTGAAATGTCCGAGAGATCCGTTCTTGGGCGACCTGAACCGCTTCTTCTCCGCGCTCGTCTCCGGTGCGCTGCTTCCCTCCGCGCAGTTGGAGCAGATGATGACCATGGTTCCGGTCACCGCGGACGGAAACCAGTCCTACGGACTCGGCCTGCGCGCCAGGAAGCTGTCCTGCGGCGTGACGGTGTACGGCCACACGGGAACCGTCCAGGGCTACTACACCTACGCCTTCACCACCGCCGACGGCAGGCGGAGCATGACATCGATGGCGAACACCTCCCACAACGGAACCGTCAACACCACACTCGGTGGAACGCTGGAAGCCTCGTTCTGCGGCAGTGCCGGCGCAGCAGCTGCAGCGTCGCTGCGTGACGCGGGTCACGGATTCACCGAGGACATCGCCCCCCAGGTGGTCCGCCGCTGACCGTGCCATGACCGGCTCCTGACGAGCGGCAGGCTATGCGCACCGGCTTCCCCGGCCGGTGCGCACACATGTGTAACGGCTGCGGACGGCCGGATGGCGCTGCAGGCCCCCTCAGCGACGGGCAACCATAAGGAAACCGCCCGGTGCGCGAGG
Organism: Streptomyces sp. NPDC048275; assembly: GCF_040652275.1. NCBI lineage: Bacteria > Bacillati > Actinomycetota > Actinomycetes > Kitasatosporales > Streptomycetaceae > Streptomyces > Streptomyces sp. NPDC048275. The sequence continues at coordinate 6,044 of NZ_JBEZLR010000170.1, read as the reverse complement.
GGCGAAGAGCCCCTGCGCACCGGGCGGTTCGGTGGCTGGTCATCATTCGGCGGTGCGAGGCCTACCGAGCTGTCGCGGCCGCAGTCGGCTGTCAGCCGTTGGAGAAGCGACCTGCCTGCTCGAGGAACTGCTCCGGGTCGTCAGTCGGCGGGTAGATCCAGAGCTCGTTGATGTTCTTCTTGAGGGTCTTGGCTTCCTGCCCGGTCAGCGCGATCTTGCGGTCCCAGCCTTCTGTGTAGACGGCGCCGGCGGGGCCGAGATCCAGGCAGGTGACGTAGGGGTCGGGGGTGAAGGGCAGCAGGGCGTTGCCCAGAAGCTCGGCTGCCACGTTGTGACCGACGAACTTACCCATCGGCAGCGCGTGCTGGCAGCTCTGCGTCGCCATCTGCCCGTCTTCCACGGCGGCGAGTGCGGTGTCGCCGGCTGCGTAGACGTCGGACACTCCGATCACCTGCAGGTACTCGTCCACGCTCAGCCGTCCCAGCCGGTCGCGTTCGCCGGGGATCTGGGCCGTGAGGGGGCTTGCGGCCTGACCGGCCGTCCATACGACGGTTGCCGCGGGGATCACTTCACCGTCCGAGAGGGTGACGTCCTGGCGGGTCGCCGATGCCACGGTGAGCCCCAGGCGTCGTTCGATCTTCAGTTCGTCGAACGCGTCGTTGATGTTGGGGCGAGGGCCCGGGCCGAGTTCCAGGCCCACGACGTCGGCACGGTCGACCAGGACGACCCGGACGCCTTCAGATGAGCCCTGGCGGTCGGCGATCCCCTGGAGCCGTTCGCCCAGCGCGGTGGCGATCTCCACACCGGTGAAGCCGGCACCGACCACGACGGCGGTGTAGCGGCCCTGGGAGGGTGCCTGCTCGGGCAGCCGCCGCAGGTGGTTGTCGAGTGCGGCCGCCGCAGGGAGGGTGTCGACGTCGAAGATGTCCTGCGAGCCGGGGAAGTCGGGCCGGATGAGCTGGCTGCCCGTGGCCAGCACCAGCTTGTCGTACGCCAGGTCCAGTTCCTGACCAGTGCGATCGACAGCACGTACGGTGTGCGCCTCGGTGTCGATGCCTGTGACGGTCGCCGTGACGCGGCGTACGCCGATGGGGCCGAGGAGGCGGTCGAGGGCGACCCGCATGCCTTCCGGGGCGTCCTCGTACAGGCGAGGGCGGATGACCATGTCATCGCCGCCGTTGACCAGCGTGACCCGTATTTCCTCGCCGGCGCTGCCTGCCTGACGGGCGGCGCGCACGACTCCTGCCGCGCTCCACACCCCTGCGAAGCCGCCGCCGATGATCAGGACATCCTTCATGAACTTCTCCGTTTTCGAAGCCGAGTGATCAGCCAGTGCTCCGTGCGCACGGACTGCCCGCTGCGGTGGCCTCCCTCGGGGCCTGCACCCGCATATTCTGGACACTACATATCCCGGATATTCAATGTCAAGATCTCTTCACCCTCCAGCCCGGACGAGAGCCGCAGGCCAGGGGACTACCACGCTCGATCCTGGACATGTAATGTCCGCAATATGCGAATGGCTAAAGGTGTCGAGTGGGCTCTGCACACGCTGCTGAACCTGGATATGAACGGCGGCGGCCCGGTGGGCAGCGCCCGGCTTGCCGAGGCTCACGGCCTCTCGGCCTCCTACCTGAACAAGCAGCTGCAGCAGCTCGCCCGCGCCGAGCTCGTGGTCTCCGTGCCCGGGCCGCGCGGAGGTTTCCGTCTGACCAAGCCCCTTGAGGCCATCACCCTCCTGGATGTGGTGGAGGCCATCGAGGGGGGCACCCAGCTCTTCCACTGCACAGAGATCCGCTGCTGCGGCAAGATCGGCGAGCTGTCACCGCCGCCGACAGGCATATGTGCTGTCAACGCGGCCATGCGCCGGGCGGAACAGTCCTGGCGCCAGGCGCTGGCCGCCCAGAGTCTCGCCGATATCAGGGCGGAGCTGGACGGCTTCCCGATGGTTCGGCAGGTAGTGCGCTCTGCGCTGAACTGAGCACACACAATGATGCGACAACCGCTGTCGGGACGCGCCTGGGGCAGCTCGGGAGCGCGCACTGCCGATACCCGGCAAGGGTGGCTGCCGTACGCCGGCCGTGGCCTCACCGGCGCGGCGGCACCAGCCGATGTCGCAGGGCGTCCCTCTGGCACAACTCCCCGCACGGCGCATCTACTTGGGCTGGTTCCAGTGCGCTTCAAGGGCTGCGGCGACCTCGGCCGGCTTCTGCAGCACCGTCCAGTGGTTGCCCCGTTCCTACACGATGGGTGTCAGGGACGCCGTGGATCAAGATTGCCGGCACGATCGCATCCTTCCCGGTAAAGGTCGCTGAGCAGAGACGAAGGGACTGGCTCCTGGCACTGCAGCCGCGCGTATCCGCGGAACAGAAGAAAAGGAGAGTCCAGCGACACATCAGCGTCGCAACGGTCGGCGTCCGGTCCGACGCCGGTAATGCTGCAGCACAGATATGCAACCACGTATCGAGGCGTGCACAACGAACATACCGTGCGTGGAAACACCTTGTCACACGGGGTCATGGATATCCCGGCGCCGGACCGCCGCTTCCGGCGGAAGCGGCGGTCCGGCCGTCCGATACAGCTGCTGCTCGTCGCCGTGGCCTCCTCGGCGTACCGCCACAGCACATCCGTCCGCCGCCCCACAGCCGTCGTTCGAGAGACGGAGCCGTGTGCAATCTTGCGGTGCGCGTGCTTCAGTGGATTGGTGAGCCGTGACACGGATGAGCTTCCCCGGCGGAAGGGTGCGTCATGAAATTCGCAGTGCTCGGTGGCACCGGGCTGATCGGATCACAGGTCGTGAAGAAGCTGAATGCGGCCGGACACGAAGCAGTGCCGCACTCGCAGTCGACGGGCGTGAACGTCATCACCGGCGAGGGCCTGGAAAAGGCGGTTGCCGGTGCCGACGTCATCGTCAACCTGACGAATTCCCCGACCTTCGACGAGGCTTCGCCGGCCTTCTTCCAGCAGTCGATGGAAAACCTGCTGGCTGCCGGCCAGAAAGCCGCAGTGCGCCACTTCGTCGTGCTCTCCATTGTCGGCGTGGACCAGGTTCCCGAGCTGGACTACTACCGGGCCAAGGCCCTCCAGGAGAAGATTCTCGCAGCCGGAACGATCCCGTACTCCATCGTCCGCGCCACACAGTTCATGGAGTTCGTCGACGCGATCATGTCCTGGACTGCCGACGGTGACACCGTCCGTCTTCCCGCCACCCCGATTCAGCCCATCGCCGCCCAGGACGTCGCCGACGCGGTCGCCGAAGTCGCCGTGGGCGCCCCGCTGCAAGGGATTCGCAACGTCGCCGGACCCGAGGTCTTCCTCCTCGACGAACTCGGCAGAATCACTCTCGCGGCCCATTCCGACGACCGCACCGTCACCACGGACGACACCGCCGGCATGTTCGCCGTCGTTCGCGGAGATGTCCTCACGGGCAAGGACGATGCCCGGCTCGCCCCCACCCGCTATGCCGACTGGATGGCGTCCCGGTAGCGGTCAGCCGGCACGCCGGTGAGGGCATGCCCCACCGGTTTCGCGAGCGAATCCGGCGATGCGGCCGGAGAGTGTCTGCGTCCGGCCCCGGTTCGGTGACGGCCCCCGGCAGACGGCTGCCGCAATCGATGCCCAGGCCTCCAAGATCCCGTACCGCAGCGACCTGATCCCCTTCGCCGGCGCGACAGAATGCGCCCCAGGGTTTCCACACAATTAGGCCGCATTGAGTGAGTGCCGCCGTCTGTGAAAGGCAATACGGCCGGGCATTGAAATCACTGACATATAGAAATGGGGCAGTCACTTAGCGTGTGTCCCTGAGTGGTAGCCGATCTGTTATCTCCCGGTCCAGCGGATGTGGAGTCACCCCGGTAGAATCGCCAGATCGGAGGCTGCAGTATGGATACCGAACCGCTCCCCCCAACCAACACTCTCGATCAGGCTGTTTCTGTCTTCGAGCCTCTTCGGCGTCGGCTTTTCGGCATTGCGTACCGGGTGCTGGGCAGTGTGGTCGAGGCGGAAGACGTGGTGCAGGAGGTCTGGTTGCGTTGGCAACGCACCGATCGTTCGGTAGTGGTTAACCCGTCGGCCTTTCTGACGAGTACGACAACCCGCCTGGCCGTCAATGTTGCTCAGTCTGCACGGGCGCGCCGGGAGACGTACATAGGGCCGTGGTTGCCTGAGCCCATCGATACCAGCATGGATCCTGAGGTGGGGGCTGAGCGGGCGGAGGCCGTAGAAATGGCCCTGCTTCTTCTACTGGAGAGGCTCAATCCCACCGAACGGGCGGCGTACGTACTACGCGAGGCTTTCGACTACCCGTACGAGCAAATTGCCGCCATCCTCCGGCTCAGCCCTGTCAATGTTCGGAAGATTGTGAGCCGAGCCCGCAAGCATCTGTCGGACGGACATCGGGAAACCGTGAGCACCGCGGAGCACCGACGCTTGCTGGAGACGTTCGTCGCGGCTGCGCGAAAAGGGGACATCGCTTCCTTGGAGTCCCTGCTCACTCCCGATGTGGTCAGTGTGTCCGATGGCAACGGCATCCAGGGGGCGGCTCGCGTACCCGTTCTGGGCAGGGCACGGGTGATACACCTGGCAGCCGCCGGCGCCGCGAAGCATTACTGGAGGGATGCCGAGGTTGCCGTTGTCGACGTCAACGGGCGCGCAGGCATCATGCTCTACCTGGACGGTAAGCCCTTGATCCTGATGACACTTGCCGCATCGCCTGAGGGCATCCATCAGCTCATGTGGGTATGGACCCCCAGCAAGATCAGCGCATTCCTCGGCTCACGCCATCGCTCCACATCTGCGCTCGCGCCCCCAACATGACGACCAAGTGCCCAGGCCCCCTTCAGCCTTGTGCCCCGCACTCGCACCGGTGACGTAGGCATCCTCCAGTACCAGGCCGCAGGGTCTCTCGATTTCCGGCGCACCATCAGCGCGACCTGGCCCGCCGACAACCCGCCGACAGTGCCTTAGTTACCACCCCGAGATCTCAACGGTCCTGGCCCCGCACCCGACTGGCGCACCATCGTGCAACTTCCCTTCTGTGCCCCGGACTTGAATCCGATGGACATCGTCCGACCGCTTCTCCAGCTGATCATTTCGGATCTCCCACAGCGAGCCGACACCACGCAGACACGGGCCTCTACCTGGTTCTTCGTCCTCGACCATGCCGGATCTCGCCTTTCGACGAGCCGCCGATGAAACGCACATCACACTCGGCTTCCTGTCACAACTCGCCGGGCTGTCCGGTCAGTAGTGTGTATCCGCTACATGGCTAGGAGATCACCGTGGAATCGCGTCTCAACTATTTCGGCCACCCCCTCGCAGGAAAGGTCCTCAAGCACATCAACTCGGCCAACAAGGCGATTTCGGACTCAACGCTGCCGGGCGTGATCCAAGAGCTGGTGAAGATTCGCGCCAGCCAGATCAACGGCTGCGGTTTCTGCACCGACATGCACACCAAGGATGCCGCGCACGCCGGGGAGACCGTGCAGCGCCTCAACCTGGTCGCGGCCTGGCGGGAGGCCAAGGTGTTCACCGAGGCCGAGCGGGCCGCACTGGAGCTGGCGGAACAGGGCACCCGCACCGCCGACGCCGCCGGTGGTGTCACCGATGAGGCTTGGACGAACGCGGCCAAGCACTTCGACGAGGACCAGCTCGTCGCCCTGATTTCCCTCATCGCCGTCATCAACGCCTACAACCGCATCAACATCATCAACCAGCAGCCTGCCGGCGACTACCAGCCCGGCCAGTTCGGCTGACCGGCACCTGCCCCGGCCGGCCACATACGGTCCGTCTCCACGCCGCCCCGACCTATGGCGGGAGACGGACTACCGGCGTCAACCGGTCCCGCTGAACCATGGCTTCGCCGCCTCGCAGCCCAGGATCACCATTGGTCGGCTCGGGCAGGCCCTGCACCCGCCCGCCATCTCTGATCAATCTGCGTATGCCGCGGCCTAACCTCACCGTTTCACTTGGGGACGGCTGACTCCGGGGCGGAAATGCGAAAGTGCCTTCCTGACCTGGGACGATGAACCTTGCTGAGGGGTTCTGTC
>NZ_JBEZLR010000169.1:0-11224 GCF_040652275.1 Streptomyces sp. NPDC048275 | reverse complement strand
AGCTTCCTTCGCCCCTGCGGCCCCCGGTCCTTGCGTATCTCGAAGTCCATTGCATCCCCTGAGCTGGGGTGTTGCAACGACCACTAGAACTCAAGATCCGGCCGGGGCCCACTTGTTTGCGCCCTGCTGCTAGCTGAGCGCGCCCACCGCGTTGATCACCTCGATCGCGTTGTCCGCGTGCGCCGAGCTGTACAGGATCGGCACCGTCGTGGTGTTCGGGTCGTCGCCCTCACCGTGCGAGTTGGTGCCGACGATCTGACCCTCCGGAGTGGCCATCGGACCGCCCGAAGCACCGTGGCCCATGTCGCAGTCGAACTTCAGCCGCTCATCGATGAAGAGGAACGGGTTGGCGTCCTCGGCGTTGCCCGTGCAGTAGAACTGCGTGTAGCCGTCCATGTCGGTGCGCTGGTAGCCCTCGCCCGGGAAGCCGGAGTTGATGATGTCCGACCAGTCGGGGCCGGAGCCGAAGTTGTAGCCCAGGGCACCCACCGTGTCGGTCAGGTTCGTGTACTCGGGCGGCGCGGTGACCGTGAAGGCCGCCATGTCGGCCCAGAGCACGTCTCCGTCAGCAGTCCACGAGGTGGGTGCGACCTTCGCTTTGGCGGCCCACTTGCCCCACGGGGCGTCATAGCCCTCGGGGGCCTGTTCGTTCTTCTTGAAGCCGGGGATGAACACGATCTCCGGGTAGAAGCCTTCCGCACCACTTCCGTCGCCCGGGTGGACGCAGTGCCCGGCGGTCCACACGGTGTTCTTGTTGGCGGTGACGATGGACGACCCGCTACAGCCGTGCTTGGACCCGTCCTTGGCCGTGTACAGGATCTTCCCGACCACGACGGCGGGCTGGGTCTGCGGGAAAGGGACCGGCTGGGCGTAGGGCATCTCCGGCACACTCGTGGCGGAGGCCGTGGACAAAGACATGAGCGTCTTGTTGGAAACCGCGGTCCTGGACTGCGCCGGCAGAACCTGCTTGACCGGGGCGCGGCCCTCGGTCTTCGCCCCGGCTGCGGCCCTCTTGTTGAAGACGGCCTCGTCCTTCTTCTCGTTGGCCAGGGCGGCGCTGACACGCTCGGCGGTCCAGTACTCCCGCACCTTCTGCGGATCGGTGGTCTGCTCGCCGATCGTCAGCTTCTGCGTGGGCGATTCCGTCTTGGCCTGCGCGGCGCCGGCGCTGGCGACGGTGGCGGGCAGGAGCGCTATGGACAGCAGGGCAGCTGCAGTTGCTCGTCCGGTCGTGCGTATGTTCACAGTCGGCCTATCCGGTCGGGATGTTGATCTTGATCCGAGAGTGAAGCACGTCGATGAGGAGGGTCAGTGAAGCGCGTGTGAGGGATCCCCCTGGTTCAAACAGCTGGTTGAGGACGGTCTCGCAGCGCTCTTCGCAGTCTGCGCCACCCTGATCTCCGGGGCGACGACCGCGCTCGCAGGCCGTCCGTCTCGCCGCGGCCCTGCGGCCGGCACTGTCGGCCGTGCCGGCCTCCATTCGGTCCACGGTCCGCGAGTACCTCGACGCGTACGGGCTCGCCTTCGAGGCATTCAACTTCGCCCTCGCCCCGACGGGCGATGGTGGTTCATCGGGCATCGTCCTGGTGTGGGCGATCAGGGACGGCACCCTCGTGCGCACCCGCCGCCGCACCGGGACCGAGAACCGTAAGAACTACAGTGGGAAGCACAAGGCCCATGGCCTGCTGTTTCTCGCCCTGACCGACGAGAAGGGCAACCTGATCTGGATCTCCGCGGCCAAGCCCGGACGCTCCAGTGAAATCACCAGTGCCCGCCACAAGATCACCGAACACCTCCGCGAGTCCGGGCTCGGCGCCCTGGCCGGCCTCGGCTTCGTCGGCTTGGACGACGCCCCCGACAACCCGGTGATCATCACCGGCCGGAAGGCCACCCGGAACCACCGGCTGACCGACGCCGACAAGGAAGCCAGCCGCCTGCTCAGCCGCGAACGTGCCGCCGTCGAGCACGGCTTCGCGAACCTCAAGACCTGGCGCTTCATCACCAAGCTCCGCATGAACGCCCGCCACGCGACCACCCTCCTGCGGGCCCTTCTCGTCCTGGCAAACAGCGAAGTGCAGAGGTGACAGACAATCTCGCCCAGCCGATGACGCTCACGACCAGCACGAGCACGTCACCCCCGGCCCACGCCAGCCTCGTGACCTGCGAAATCAGGATGGAAACTACTCACTGGGCCTACCACCGCGAACGCGAGCACCAGCGTCTCTACCCCACCCCCGACCAGCACCACTATCAGCTCACCGCCTGATCAGGAACTTCCCTCAAGAAGAGCCGCACCCACGGCCGTACGACGCTCAGCCAGGCGCTGACGGCTCCACTGGCGGCACAGGTCGCCACACACCTGACGGCCGCTCAACCGGCGCCCCAGAAACGTACGGACGCAGGCGACACCTACCGCAGCGTGCCGCCCGGTCTCGTGGTGGAAATACTCGCGGGCACTAACCGCCACGCCGTGGTCTTCCCTGTCAAGTTCTTGTGTTCAGACTCTTCGTCTTGATTGCACGGCTCTGAGACGCGGCGGCGGCCTCGTTCGTTACTGGTTCTCACTCAGCTCGAACGAGCAACGACCTGTCTGACGACGGAGAAGCGCCTTTCACACTCTGGGCAGGTTGCCTCGCCGAAGGCATAGGTCCAGGCGTGCGCCACATCCTCGTGGCCGTCCGCCAGAGCTAGCTCGTAGAGACGGCGGCCAAGGCCGTCGAGGGTGCCAGGAGCGGCCGGATGAAGAGGGAGGGTTTCGATATCGTCGGAGAGGGCGTAGTCCTCCGACGCGCTGAAGAAGCCCCGCTCACCAATGACCACCCATACCGTCGCGCAGCCGTCTGGATCGGGGCACTCAAGCTCGTACTCCTCACTGACGATGCCCCAGGTCAGGTCCTCTGCCCAGTGAATGTCGCCCTCCAGGTTCAGAACCGTCGCAAGCAGGTGGCAGTAGTCATTCCGGTCAGCGGTGGCCTGCCGCCACCGGTTCGCAGCGGCCAGCAGGCGTACGACTTCGTGTGTGTGCTGGTCTCGTAGCTTCCGGGTCTCGTATCGCTGGTCGGCCTGAACCAGGAGGGCACCGGCCAGGTGGAGGGCTGAAGCCGCCGTGTCGGCGTCGTCGCCCTCAGCCATGTTCATCAGCGCAAGCAGTACCAGTGGATGAGATACGTCGAGGGAGCCGTTGTGATAAAGCTCCGTCCATAGGTCGCTCCAGGCCTGACTGTCCCGACCGGTGGCGGCGCGGTCCAGCAAGGAGGTCAGGCGGCCGGAATCGGCCTCGTCTGCACGGGAAACCGGGGAACTACTCGTCATCTCGACATCCAAGCAGACTCCAGAAATCCTCGTTCTACGCCCGTCGCGGCCGTAAACCCAACCGGATCCCTACTGGAACCACTGCTCGCCGTGATCGATGGGGCCACGGCTTCTCAGGCGGTAGGTGGGCGGAACGGAATGACATTCGCGGCGTCCGGTGTAGGCCGCAGTGGGATGTCCTCTCGTTGAGTGAGAACAGCACTTGCGAGGGTGAGACGGGTGACCTGCTGACGGAGTTCTTCGATCTCCGCCTTCTGGTTCACGATCGTCTTCCTGAGCTGGGTAACGGTTTCCCGGAGCCGTTTCTCGGATTCGGGGACCTGCGCGGTTTCCCCGCGGACCCGTTCGTAGAAGGTGTTCTTCAAATCCGAGTGCCGCTTCATGAGGGCCATGCGGTGGACGCCTGCTTCGGCGGCGAGGGCCACGGCGGTGAGGCTCCCGTCGGAGACGGTGGGCGCTCCGGCCAGGAGCCGGTCCATCGCTTCTCGGATGCGGGTGCGTTCGTCGTCGTGCCGGGGCTGCTGGGTCATGTCAGGGCCCTCCCGGGCTGGGCAGTCATCTTGTGGGTGGCGGCGGTGTCGCGGAGCCGGTCGGCATTGGCGGTGAGCCGGCGGGCGAGCGGGCCGGGTGCTGCGGCGGCGAGCTGGTCGATCTCGGCGGCTCGTTCGTGCAGGAGGCGGGCGTGGGTGTCGGTGCGGACCGCGTTTCCGCAGCCGGGTCGGCAGTCGTACTGCCTTGGTGCGTTCGCCCCCGGGGCGGGTTCGCACAGTGCGTTCTCGCGTTTGAACGCGCAGATCAGCAGCGCGTCGGGATTGTCGAACAGGACGACGCCGTCCCGGGCGAGGAATGCTGCGGCCTTCTTCGCGAACGTGCCGGGAACGATCCTGCCTTCGAACCGGGGTGTCGTCGCGGCGGCGGTCAGGGCTCGGCGGGCGGCCGGGCCGGAGATCTTCTCGCCGGCGGCCGCTTGGTCGCGGAGCCCGGCGGCGGTGTCGGCGGCGGCGAGGGCGGTCTCGATGTCGAGGACGGAGTGGATGCCGCTGCGGCTGCGGGATCCGTAGCCGCTGGAGGTCCGGGCGTCCAGGGCGGTGCGCATGTGGCCGTACTGGATAGCGAGGGCGATCAGGCCGCCCGGGCGGCGGGCGATGTGCCAGGCCAGGCTGCGGCGGAACCGCATCAGCCCGATCTTGCCGTGCGGGTCCTCGGGGATGGCCTGCCCGGACAGGCCCTGGGCTTCCGCCTTGCGATTCGCCCAGGCCGTGAAGTCTTCTATGCGCTTGTTCAGCGCGAAGTACTTCAACACTCCGGGGTAGCCGCGCCGTCCGGCGAAGTCGTGGTGGGCGCCTGACAGGAGGAGCTCGCCCGGGGGCACCATGCGTTCCAGGACGCGGATGGCGCGGACGACCGGGGTGATGGCCACCCAGGGGACCTCGCGCTGGGCGCCTGCGGAGACGTGGTTGCCGTCGTCATCGGAGACGTTCTTGTAGTGCCGGCTGCGGATCAGGTGCCGTCCGGGTGCGCCATCGGCGCCGGGTTCGGGGTCAGGGCAGCAGCCCGACCGCAGGCCCTGGACCTCTTGGGGACGCATACCCGTCAGGTACAGGCAGATGATGATTGCGGCCGTGCCCAGGTGCCGCATCAGTTCGGCGGCCTCGCCGTAGTCCATGTGCTCGCGCCAGGGCTTCCCGCCGATCCTTCCGGTGACCTCCACCTGTAGCGGGCACGATCCTGGCCGTTCGCCGACCAGGGACGACAGTCGGTGCTCCCTGGCGAACCGGTCGATCTGGCCGAAGCTCGCGCCGGTGAGAGCGGAGATGTAGGTGCTGGCCAGTCTCTGTCTGCCGTGCATCCGGAGGGTGGGCAGCGGGCCGCCCGACCGGATGCTGGGCAGCAGGAACTCTTGAAGGGCCGCCCGGCTTTTGGGTGTGCCCCCGGCGGGCGTGGCCAGCGAGGTCAGGCGGCGGCGTTCGGCCCAGGCGGCGAGGATGTCGTCGGCGAGGTCGTCGACGAACCGGATCGCCCAGACCAGCAGCGGACCGAGGACCTGCGGGTCCAGCGGCTCCGTGGTGTTCTCCCCGCCCGCGGCCTTTTCGGTCGCGGGCAGGAAGTCGTCGACGCCCTCGTTCTCCCACGGAGGCCGGGCGACCCCCGCAGGGCGGGCGCTGAGCTGGTCGAACGCCCACAGATCCGACAGCCAGGCGCACACCTTCTCCGCGTGGTGGCGGGAGACACCGTTCTTCCAGCGGTCGTCCAGGTAGGCCCGCCACACCTCCTCGGTGCAGTCGCCGAGGCTGGGGATGCGGCGCTCGTGCAGCCAGCGTGCCAGCCGCATCCACTCGTTGCAGGTCCCTTGGATGTCTCCCGCGGAGGCCCGGGGGCGGGCTGAGGTGCCGCGTCCTTGGAGGTAGGTGGGCCGAAGCTGGCCGTTGATCACCGTCCAGGCGGCCAGTTTCACCTGGCCAAGCAGGGGGGCCGGGCAGTTCTTCCAATGGAGCTTGACCAGCCGGGTGCCGGGATTGTCGATGAGCGGGGCCAACGGCCATACGGCATCGGCGTAGCGGGCGCCCGGGTGCGTGTTTCCCGCGCTGATCCACTGGGGCAGTACCACGGGGCTGCCGGGGCCGGGCAAGGGCAGGATGTAGGGGTCGTTCTCGGCGGCGGGGCTGGTCACGGGGCGAGGTCCTTGTTCGCCAGGAGTTTGACAATGTTGCGGTCGGTGTCGGTGACGCGGGCCAGGGCAGCGCTCCAGGCGGCCGGGCCGATTCTGCCGCGCAGGTCCTGAAGCCGATGCAGGTGAGCGCTCCACAGGTCACCGAAGGCGTCGTCGTCGAGGACGGACCGCAGGCTCAGGATCTGCTGGTGCAGGTGGGCGAGCCGGGGATGGTGGCCGGGGTGGACGTGCGCGTTGGGGCAGGCCAGGCAGAGCAGGAAGTCCGCTGCGCAGCCGCCTTCGGGAGCAGGCCAGGGGCTGGTCTCCTCGTCTTGGCAGTCCACCGTCGCCGTCTGCTGATGGTCCGGGTTCGGCCTGTCGGTGACTTTTCCGCCAAAGACGACGGTCCGGGCCTGTTCCATAGCTTCCAGGGCGCCGGCCACGAACGCCTCACGCGAAGCACGCTGGACCCGGCGGTCCGGCAGCACGTAGACGCTCTCATGGGTGCCTCGGGTGTGCTGCAGGGGCCGGCCCTGGTCGGTCACCGTCGTCCGGCGGGCCCGCTGGAACGGCGAACCGCCCAGCTTGTGGTTGTGGGCCCACCTCTGCGCCATGCGCTCGGAGACGCCGAAGGCCAACGGTCCCAGTGGCGCGGGCCGGTCGAGGTGCCGGTGCTGCTGGTTGCGCTGGTAGGCGTGAGCTGCCATCAGGAAATCGGTGCCCGGCTTCAGATAGTTGGCCAGCGCGCGTGCGTGAGCGGTGACTTCCAGGGCCTGGGTGATGAGTCGGCCGGGCGAGTCGGCCCCCGAGTCGGTGATGTTCTCGGTGGAGAACCACCGCCCGCCGCCCGCCCGGTGCTTTTCGATCTGGACCTGGTAGGTCACCGATGCCTTCCCGCCGGCGGACGGCGCAGCCGTCGGTGCCGGCAGACGGTCGTAGAGGGACAGGTTCCATCCGAACCTGTCGGTCAGGAGCACCGCCAGCGCGGTGAGCTCCCCGCGGGTCGGAAACAGCCGGCCCCAGGTCATCTCCACGCCGCGGCCGCCCAGCAGCGTGTAGTACGTCGCCTGGACCCGTCCGCTCGGGGAGACGGTCAGAGGGACATCGCCGGTGCGGGCGAGGTGGTCCAGGATCCTCCCTACCTTCCACTCATGGCTGCCTTCGGTGTCCCCGCCCTCCCGCCAGGTGTTCAGCAGGCGCGTGTTCTCGCCGATCCGCAGCCAGGCCGCCCGGAACTGACGCTGAGCGGCCAGTACAACCCGGTCCCGCTCGGCCTGTCCGTAGGGCTGCTTGCTCGGCGTCGGCCGGGGTATCCGGCGAGCCAGTTCCTCCGCCACCGGGCCGGTGGTAAGCCGGGGATCACGCCGCAGCACCAGGCGGACCGTGGTCAGCGTGCCCCTGCCGGTGTTGGTGCCGATGTGCCGCTCCCGCCAGTCCCGCATAGTGGCGGCGGTCAGTGCGTCCAGGTCTTCGGGCGGATCCTCCAGCCCGGACAGGAACGCCGCGAACACCCTGATCCTGGCCCAGTAGGACGCGGCGGTCTTGTGGCAGGTCCAGCCGCGGGACTGCGCGGCGAACGCCGCGGCCAGCGAACACTGCACCGGCCCCGCGACGGGCAACCCGGTGAAGTCGAACGCCTTGCCGTAGCCGGCCTTGTTGGTGACCGTCACGACGAAACCGCCCGGGGCCAGCGGGGGCTCGGTGCGATGCCCGGCCGGCGGCAGGACGGCCTTGCGTCCGCGCCTGCTCACGAGGCCACCGTGCCCAGCAGAGCGTCGATGTCCTGGATCCCGGCCGTCTCCCGGGCAAGCCGGGCGAAGACGCCGTCCATATCCCCAGCCTGCTGCCCCTGGCCGCCGTCGGTCTCCGCCATGGCCAGGATCGACTCCAGCTGCAGATGCGCGACCGGCGCGAGGTAATGCCGTTTCGTGGTCTCCACGTCCGCGTGCCCCAGGATCGTCTTCACCAGCCACCACGGATCACCGAACAGCAGGGCGAAGTCCCGCCGCTCGGTCGTCGACAGCCCGTAGCGGGACTCGAACAGCTCGTTCAGCAGCACCAGCAGGTAGAGCGCCGCCGAGTGCCGGGTGGAGTGCGGGGTGGCGTACGGGCTCTTGCCCCGTACCTCCGCCAGCCGGAAATCCCGGGTGACCGCCCGCTCCTGTGCGGTGAGCAGAACCTGTTCGCAGCGCAGGTTCGCCGCCCTGAACACCCCGTTCCACCGCTCGGGCGCCATCGGCAGGCCCTGCTCGGTCAGCCACAGATACGCCGGTTCCGGCCCATCCGGCCCCTCCAGGAACAACGACTGCCGCTCAACCCAGTCCAGTCGGCTCAGCTCCCGCCGGCCCAGGATGCCGTTCCGGTCGACCCACTCCACTGTCGTCCTCAGCCCGTCGCTCACCCGGGTGATCAGCCGCATCTGCGCCAGCCGCTCGTAGCGGCCCAGGACCTGAGCCCGTTGGACGGCCCACGCCCGCTCGGACCGGATGTACGCCTCGACCTGGCCGACCGCGTCGACCGAGGCGTAGAACACCCGGCTGTTCTTCGAGCGCGTCACCGCGCCGGCTATCCGTCCGTGGCAGTACCGGCCATGCCGAAGACGCCGGGTCGGCAGCTCGAACGTCAGCAGCGACCCGCCTTCCTGCCGCCGCAGAGCCGAGGACAGCAGTAACTGCACGAAGCTCGTGTTCCGCATCTCCGTCCGCGAGTCCCACCCCGGGCCCGGTATCCCGGCCCGCGTGTGGCCGCGCAGTCCGATGTCGGACCACAGGCCCCATGTCCGCGGCGTCAGCCACGACACCCGCGAGCTGACCGAATCGGCTGCCCGGTCCTCCCGCCGCGAGACGTCCACCGGCAGCGGGTGCACCTTCCCCCACCGGAACAGCTTGGTGAACGCCGCCGCCTCCCGGTCCCACTTCGTCCCACTGATCCGCTCCGGGTTCTGCGGCGCATCGCACCGCCAGTCCCGGAAGTCATCCAGATCCTGCTGCGTCGCGCGCCGCCACGGGACGTCCCGCGAGGACAGGAAATCCAGCAGCAGCCGCATGTCCGTCGAGTAGTTGCGCTTCGACTCCCGCTCCATGTTCCGGAACGTGCCCGACCGCACGAAATCCAGAAGATCCGCATCGACCGTCCCGTCAGGCCGTACGAACACCGGGTCGCCCGGCTTCAGGCCGATCGCGGCCACAGCCTCCGGCAGATCCCGCACCCCCAGCACACCCTCCGAGGGCAGCGTCCCCCACGTACCTGGATCCGGTACCCGCACCACTTGCCACGTGCCTAACAACGATCTCTCCTGACGCTTGAACTCGCTCAATCATCAGGGAAGTGGTCACCGTGGTCCGTCTGCGTTGAAACGGCCGCAGCGTGGCCGGGCTCATGGTCAGGGCTGCGGTCGGTCCGGCCATGGCGCCGGTGGGCCCGACCACGGCTGTGCGGTCGACGCTACTGGGTGTTCGCGGCCACTGCCGCCAGCCCCCTACGGAACGCGTCCAGCCGGGGTGTCAGCTCGCCCGGAGGGCCGTCCACGGTGGCGAGGAAGTAGGCGCCGACGGCCCTCGCGATGCCCTCCGAGGCGTGTGTGAAGTCGCCCCAGGAGACCTCGCCGTCTCTGACCTTGAGGACAACAGCGCCTTAGCTCTCGTGGGCGATCAGCAGGACGCGTTCGTGCGGATCCGGGCAGCCGCAGCCCGCTACCTTCCCGCCCGCGGCGAGAACGCGGCGCCGGACGGGGCGACCTTCGGCGTCAGCGTGATGCCGCACTCGAACTTCTCGAACGGCAACGGCGCCAACTGATCTCTCTCGATGGTGAAGTTGAAACCGATGGTGGTCAGCCTGACGGGCAGGATCCGGGCGTCCTGGGCCGCGTCGATCGCGGCGATCTTCTCGTTCAGCTCGCTCAGCGAGGCAACGTCGGGAACCGGGACGAGGTGCGTGCGGCGGAAGCGTCCGCCCTCGTGTTCGACTCCGCCCTTCTCGTGGGCGCGGCCGGGGATGCAGTAGAAGGCATCGAAGCCGATCTTCCGTGGGTTCAGGAAATCTGAAGGCTCCGAATCGCGAACTCAGGGACACCACGGCGACTCTGACCCGTGAGCGAGGCCGGTTGCCATGTCGCTAGCCTGTGCGAGTGACGCCTGCCGATGATCGACAGTTCCCCGCCGCGCTCGCCGCTGCGATGGCCGTATCGTTTGACTACGCGGGCGGTGACGGGGTCGACTTCGAGCCTTTCGGGGTATTCCTGTCCGCTGAGGAGACCACCGACTGGTTCCGGGCATGGACCGGAAACGGCGAACTGGACGACGCTGGCTTCCGCGTCTTCGGTCAGGATGGCTCGGGCGGGTATGCGGCGTTGGCTGATCCGCCCGAGCCAGCGACTGGCCGACCAACCCGTTGTTTTCCTCGGGTCCGAGGGGGAGACGGGTGTTGTCGCGCGCGATCTGGGCGACTTTCTGTGGCTGCTGGCCGGCGGCTTCGGCCCCCGGGAGGCAGCCACCTCCTATGAGCCTGACTGGATCCCGCGGCCCAACCGCGATCTGACGGCCATCGCTGAACGGTTCGCACCGGGCCAGCGTCGGTCAGCCGCTACCGTGATCGAGCTGGCCACCCAAGAGTTCCCCGAATTCGACGACACCATCATGGAGCTCTGCCGCTGATTCTGCGCCGGAAACCTCCCCGGCACTCAGCCGAGATCCACTACCGGAGGACACGACCTTCCGCCGCGGCCGTCAGCGGGTTATCGAGGCCGCTCATCATGGGGTGTTCGGTGTCCGCTCTGAAGCTGTTTTTGAGCCTCGCATGACACATCGAGTAGCCCTTCGGGCCAGGTCGGGAGCTTGAAGAGCCCTACCGTCCAGGCCGAAAGCAGTTGATCGCAAGCTGGTGAAGGAACCGGGGGAAGATCGGCGGACGTCTCCTGAGCGATCAAGCTTGAGGAGACTGCGCAGTGCGGATCTACATCAGTGTGGATATGGAAGGCATCACCGGGCTGGTGGACGCCGACGATGTCCAGCCCGCTGGCCGAGATTACGAGCGTGGACGGCTGATGATGGCGGAGGACGTCAATGCTGCCGTCCGCGGCGCCGTGGCAGCCGGTGCCACAGATATCACCGTCAACGATGCGCACGGCCCGATGCGCAACATCCTGCCTGAATCGCTGCACCCCGCAGCCCAATGCCACGTAGATAAGCAGTTCGGTGATCTCTTTCCACATGTGCACAGCGACACGCCCGGGCTGGCTGTGGATAGTCAACGGGTATAACCACT